>WTCC01000223.1 GCA_013138755.1 Gammaproteobacteria bacterium | reverse complement strand
TATTAGATGATATTTTTGAGCATTTATCAGGGTGACTGTGATAATTCACCACAGTCACCCTTTTATAGTCCTTTTTTAGTTGAAAAGCCACACAACGCAGTCATTATGCGTTTCCTTAGGTTATAATTCGCACAATAATTTAATCAATGATCTAATCAATCTAAAGGGCTTTACTGAGTCATGGCTTACGATGTTTCAACCTTTCAGGGTCTAATTTTTGCGGTACAGGATTACTGGCAGAAACAGGGCTGCGCTGTACTGCAGCCACTCGATATGGAAGTGGGTGCAGGCACTTTTCACCCTGCAACATTTCTGCGTGCAATTGGTCCTGAGCCATGGCGCGCTGCTTATGTGCAGCCATGTCGCCGTCCAACGGATGGCCGTTATGGTGAAAACCCAAACAGGCTGCAACATTATTATCAGTTCCAGGTCGTATTAAAGCCGTCCCCGGATGATATCCAGGATCTATACTTAGGCTCACTGGAAGCCTTAGGTTTTGATCTGTTAGAGCACGATGTACGTTTTGTTGAGGATAACTGGGAATCGCCAACCCTAGGCGCATGGGGCTTGGGCTGGGAAGTCTGGTTGAACGGTATGGAAGTCACGCAGTTTACCTATTTCCAGCAAGTTGGCGGTCTGGAATGCCGCCCGGTTACCGGTGAGATTACCTATGGCTTAGAAAGGCTGGCAATGTATCTGCAGGAAAAAGAAAGCGTCTATGATCTGATATGGACGCGCGGACCGCAGGGTGACGTGACCTATGGTGATGTGTTTCACCAGAATGAAGTTGAGATGTCGACTTATAACTTCGAGCATGCGGATACTGAAACATTGTTTAAACAGTTTGATACCTACGAATCTGAAAGCAAGAGAATCATTGAGCTTGGTTTAGCTCTGCCAGCTTATGAATTAGTTCTAAAAGCGTCACACGTATTCAATCTGTTAGATGCGCGACATGCTATCTCAGTGACCGAGCGGCAGCGTTATATCTTGCGGGTACGAACGCTCTCAAGAGCAGTTGCTCAAGTGTATTATGATTCGCGTGAAGCGTTAGGTTTTCCTATCGGTAATTCTGCAGATACTGCTGTAAGCAAAAAAGGAGGAGCAGTATGACTGCTACTCCGAAAAACGATGACCTGCTTATCGAGATAGGCACCGAAGAATTGCCACCAAAGGCACTGCGCAAACTATCCGGCGCGTTTACTCAAGGTGTCGTCGATGGCCTTAAAAAAGCCGGTTTTGAAATTGATGGTGTCGAGTCTTTCGCCGCACCAAGACGTCTAGCGATGTTGATCAAATCAGTTGCAGTCATGCAGCCTGATAGAGCAGTGGAGCGTAAAGGCCCCAACCTGAAAGCCGCTTATGATGCCGACGGTAATCCGACTAAAGCAGTGATGGGGTTTGCTAGATCGTGCGGTGTTGAAGTTGCTGATCTGCAGCAGCAAGAAACTGACAAAGGTGTCTGGTTAGTATTTTCTGCGACAGAGAAGGGTAAAGTTTTATCCGATCTGCTGGCTGATATCGTTGAGCAATCATTGGCTAAGCTGCCGATTCCAAAACGTATGCGCTGGGGAAATAAGACCGAAGAATTTGTTCGTCCGGTGCATTGGGTGATTTTTCTACATGGTGAAAATGTGATCGATGCAGAGATCATGGGTTTAAAAACGTCCAATATGACCTTTGGCCATCGCTTCCATGCAAAAGGCGCGATCAGATTAAATACAGCGAGTGAATATAAACAAAAATTGCTCGACGAAGGTTTCGTTATTGCAGACTTTGAAGAAAGGAAGCAGAAGATCAAGCAACAGGTTTTAGCTGCGGTAGAAAAACTTGGCGGTATTGCAGTGCTGGATGAAAGCCTGTTGGACGAAGTTACCGCCTTAAATGAATGGCCGATCGCTGTTGCCGGTGAATTTGAAAAGAGCTTTCTTGAAGTGCCGTCAGAAGTTTTGATTAAAACCATGCAGGATAACCAGAAATATTTTGCGGTGAAAGATGCTGATGGTGATTTAAAAAATTATTTTATAACGATCAGTAACATCGATAGTAAGTCTCCAGATAAGGTTAAAGAGGGCAATGAGCGAGTCATTCGTCCACGATTAGCCGATGCGATGTTTTTCTGGCAACAGGATCAGAAGCAGCCGCTGGAATCATTTAATACGGCTTTGGAAAAAGTTGTCTTTCAAGCCAAGTTGGGCACCGTTGCGGAGAAAACAAAACGCGTTGCTGCAATGTCACAATCTATCGCTGAGCAGCTGGGTGCGAATATCGAATACGTGAATCGCGCAGTGGTTTTAAGTAAGTGTGATCTGATGACGGATATGGTCGGTGAGTTCGCTTCATTGCAGGGCGTTATAGGTAAACGTTACGCGCAACTAGCAGGCGAGGCTGATGAAGTGGCGTTAGCAATAGATGAACAATACATGCCACGTGGTGCGAGTGATGATACGCCGACAACAAGCACTGGTCAGATAATTTCTATCAGCGATAAGATTGACACTCTCGTTGGTATCTTTGCCATCGGTCAAAAACCTACGGGTGAAAAAGACCCGTACGCACTACGCCGTGCTTCTTTAGGTGTTTTACGAACGATTATCGAGCGCCAGCTTGATCTTGATCTTAAACAGCTGATAGCGATGTCAGCAGAATTATTTGCTGATAAAGTCGATGCGAGTAAAGTAGAGCAGGAAGTTTTTGATTATATAATCGAACGTCTGCGTGCGTATTATCTGGATCGCGGTATCCTTGCTGATGTGTTTGATGCGGTATCAGCACTGGCACCATCGCGACCATTAGATTTTGATAAACGTATTAAAGCAGTCACTGTTTTTCGTGGCCTGGCGGAAGCGGAAAGTTTGGCTGCGGCTAATAAACGTGTAGGCAATATACTTAAAAAGTCTGCGACCAAATCGGTGTCTACAATCAATGAAAGCCTGTTCACTGAAGAGGCCGAGAAGAACTTGTTCGATGTGTTAAATGTATTAAGTAAAACAGTCGAGCCATTGTTTGTCTCCGGTGATTATGAAACAGCATTAAGTCAGTTGTCGTCGTTGCGTGATCCTGTCGATGCTTTTTTTGATTCAGTCATGGTGATGGCGGATGATGATGATGTTAAAAACAATCGAATTGCATTGCTCCATACGATGAACCAGCTGTTCATGCGTGCGGCTGATCTGTCTCGACTACATCAATCGTAGATGCGCTTTTTCATATGAAGTTAATAGTGCTAGATAGAGATGGTGTAATAAATCACGATTCTGATGATTTCATCAAGAGCGCGGATGAGTGGTTGCCGATAGATGGTAGCCTGGATGCGATTTCTAGACTCAATCATAGTGGTTATACCGTCGTTATCGCAGCAAACCAGTCAGGTCTGGCGAGAGGCTATTTTGATATCGAAGCATTTACCGCGATACATAAGAAACTGGATGATATGCTAGCGAAAATCGGTGGTCGTATCGATGCGGTTTTTTATTGTCCGCATGGCCCGGATGATGCCTGTGATTGTAGAAAGCCAAAGCCAGGGATGTTATTGGCAATCGGCCAGCGGTTTAATGTACCACTGAAGGATGTTATTTTTATTGGCGATAGTGTTTCCGATATCAATGCAGCCAAAAACGCGCATGCGAAGGCCGTGCTGGTCAGAACAGGTAAAGGTGTGAAAGCAGAAAAAATATTACAATCTGCTAGTAAATCTTCGGTGCCTGTCTACGACAATCTCGCTTCAGCTGTTACAGCGCTTCTGCAGTAAGTTTGCAAATCATTATGGAATCTAAACCGGTGTTGGTCATTCGTTCGTTGTTGTTCTGGATAGGGTTCATCGTTAACGTTGTCGTGTTCGGTCTGTTGATCGTCATTCTTTTTTTTACCCCATCTTCTTTCCGTTTAAGAATTGCTCGTGGCTGGTCGTTGACCAATAACTTCCTGTTAAGAATTTTTTGTGGTATCACTTATACGGTCGAAGGCAGAGAGAATCTGGATGTGGAAACGGCAATTATCTTAAGCAAGCATCAATCGACATGGGAGACGCTTGCATTGCATTCTTTCACGCCTTATGTGCGATGGGTATTTAAACGTGAATTAATGCGGATACCCATATTTGGCTGGGCTTTGGCGTTAACCGATCCGATAGCGATAAATCGAGGAGCTGGTAGAGCGGCAATAAAGCAATTAATTAAAGAAGGAACTAATAAATTAAATGATGGAAAATGGATGGTTCTGTTCCCTGAAGGTACGCGTACATCGCCTGGTAAAACACATAAGTATAAAATTGGCGGCGCTTTATTAGCGGAAAAAAGCGGCTACCCGGTTATACCCATCGCGCATAACGCCGGTGAGTTTTGGCCTAAGCATAGTTTTATAAAATGGCCCGGTACAATTACCGTTGTTATTGGTCCGGCGATTGAGTCAAAAGGACGGACTGCTGATGAAATAAATACCGATGTATTTAACTGGATCGAAAATACGATGGAAGAGATCAGCGATAGATCGAGATGGAATCGTTAATTAGTTGGAATACTAATCTATAGAAAATAATGTTCTAGCGTTGTCTGTTGTTTGTTCAGCAATGTCTGATGGCGAAATATCTCTTAGTGTAGCGATAGTATCCAGTGTGTTGATAAGGTAAGCAGGCTCGTTTCTTTTCCCCTGGTTTTTATGGTCGGGCTGATCAGGAGAGTCGGTTTCCAGCAGCAAAGAAGTTAAAGGCATCGTTTTTACCACCGATGTTATTGTCCTGGCATTGTCGTAAGTTATGCTGCCACCAACACTGATATAAAAACCAAGATCAATCAATTGTCTTGCTTGTTCAGCACTGCCTGAATAGCTATGTATCATGCCGTTTAAATGACTGAATTTTTTAACAGACTGAATGACTGTCTCAGTTGCTTTAACAGAATGTATCACTACGGGTAGGTGATGGTCGTTTGCGATATTCAGCTGAGCTTCGAAAAAAGACAGCTGTGTTTTTTTGTCGGCCTGACCGTCGCGAAAATCCAGCCCGCATTCCCCAACAGCTATCGTACGATTGTTTTCGATGTATGCATCGAGTGCTTCGATATCTTTCTCATCATGATGGCTCACCCAGTAAGGATGCAATCCGTAACAAGGGTGAAGTTGTTTATACCTTGAACACAGTTTGCTGATTCTTGGCCAGTGTGTTCGCTCCGTGCCGGGTATAACAATGTGATGAATATGATTTTCTTGTGCTCGCTGTAAAACCTGGTCTCGGTCAGCATCAAAAATTTCAAAATCAAGATGACAGTGTGAGTCAACGAGAGTGGTTATAGGCATGTTTTATAGTTTATAACGTAATTTATGGTCGCGCACAAAAAAGCCTGCATCTCTGCAGGCTTTTTTGTGATGGCGCCTAACGCCTCTATGGCTGGTTATTTTGAGCTGGCAATCATGTTATGAATGATAGGTGTCAAAATTAATTCCATAGCAAGTCCCATTTTACCGCCAGGTACAACCAGTGTGTTGCGACGTGACATGAAAGAATGAGGGATCATATCTAACAGGTAAGTGAAGTCTGTATCGAACTTTTCGGTATCTTTAAAGCGGATAACGATAAAGCTTTCATCAGGTGTTGGAATATCACGAGCGATGAAAGGATTCGAAGTGTCCACAGTTGAGATGCGCTGAAAGTTGATGTCAGTACGAGAGAACTGCGGAGTAATATATTTCACGTAGTCGTGCATACGGCGAAGAATGGTGTCGACGATAACTTCTTCGGAATAGCCGCGCTCAGCATTGTCGCGGTGAATCTTTTGAATCCACTCCAGATTCACACTTGGGACAACGCCGACTAATAGGTCAACGTGTTTAGCAACGTCATCATCGTCTGTTACCACGCCGCCGTGCAAGCCTTCGTAAAACATGATGTCAGAATCTGATTCGATATCTTCCCAGGGCGTAAATTGTCCTGGAGATAAACCGTCGTATGCCTCTGCTTCTTCATCGCTATGCAGGTATAGGCGTTTTTGACCGCCGCCTGTTGCGCCATAAGAGTCGAAGAGTTCAGCCAGCTTGTCAAACAAGTTAGACTTGGCACCGAAGTGACTGAAGTTGTTATCCCCGTCAGTTTCAGCTTTCGCCATCGCATCTTTCATCGCAGCACGATCATAACGGTGGAAGCTATCGCCCTCGATAATGACCGGGTTGATTTTTTCACGGGTAAATATTTGCTCAAATGCGTGCTTTACAGTTGATGTGCCAGCACCAGATGAACCGGTGACCGCAACAATAGGGTGTTTCTGAGACATGTTTAATTCTCCTAATGACTAAAATTCTGTTTTACTAAAAAAATGTGTGCAGGCAGTACGATGAGCTGATGGTCGAGCTAGATCTAGATGCTGCGCTGAAAAGTGCGCTATTGTATCCTTTTTCTGCCAAATATTAAAATGAGTGTGCGCTTACGAGAGTAATTAAATTAAAATCAATTACTTATAGTTGTTTTTCTGGGTTAATTCTTTTGGTAGATGAGGTCCCAGACGCCATGACCTAGCTTCAGCCCGCGGCGTTCAAATTTAGTTTCGCAGCGATCTCCTTTATGGGCCGAAAATTGTCCGCTGCCACTGGTGTTGATGAACCCTTCTGCGCTATCCATCTGTATCAGCATATGCTCTGCATAATGTTGCCAGTCTGTGGCCATGTGGAAGTGTCCACCCGCTTTTAATTTTCGCTGGATGAGCTGGATAAATTCAGGACTAATGATACGACGTTTGTGATGTTTTTTTTTGTGCCATGGGTCGGGGAAAAATAGTTGGAACTGTGTTACTGAATCGTCAGCTATCTGGTTTTCGAGAACTTCGACGGCATCATGGCGTATTACCTTAATGTTTTGTACGTTGCCACACTGGGCATTATGGATGAGGTGGCCAACACCAGGACCATGTACTTCGATACCGATGAAATTAGTCTGTGGGTGAGCGATTACCTGTTCCAGTAATGACTCGCCGTTGCCAAAACCGATTTCGATAACGGTTTCATTGCTGTTAGCAAAAATGTCGTGAAAGGATAAAAGTTGCTCAGAATAATCAATGCCATAATGTTGCCAGTAATTATCCAGGGCGTTCTGCTGAGCTTTAGTCAGCCGTCCCTGACGTAAAACAAAACTTTTTATCGTTCGATATTTACTGGGTACAGAATCTGTAGTGTTGTTAATGGACAAAGTAATAAAATAGCTATGGAGCAATACTTAGAAAAAAGTGCCTTCAATCGGAGATGAGGCAGAAGCAAAACGCTTTTTCGGCATACGTCCTGCGATGAACGCTTCACGGCCACCCTCAATCGCTTTTCTCATCGCAGAGGCCATCAAGACTGGTTGTTGCGCAGCAGCGATAGCAGTATTCATCAATATACCATCACAGCCTAATTCCATGGCAATGGCTGCATCTGATGCGGTACCAACGCCCGCATCGACCAGAATGGGAACATTGGCATTTTCGATAATGGTTAGAATATTATAAGGGTTGCGGATGCCAAGACCTGAACCGATCGGTGCAGCTAAAGGCATAACAGCAACACAGCCGATATTTTCGAGTTCTTTTGCGATAAGTGGATCGTCATTAGTGTAAACCATGACATCGAAACCATCATCCACCAGTATCTGAGCGGCTTTCAGTGTTTGGATGGCATCCGGGAACAGTGTTTTTTCGTCGCCGAGTACCTCTAATTTAACCAGTTTATGTCCGCCTAATAGTTCGCGCGCCAGCTTGCAGGTTCTGACCGCATCATCAACGTTGTAACAGCCAGCTGTGTTAGGTAGCAAGGTGTATTTATCCAGTGGTAGCGCATCGAGCAGGTTTGGTTCATCCGGATTTTGGCCAATATTGGTTCTTCTGATTGCGATAGTAATGATTTCAGCACCGCTTGCCTCAAGGGCTAGGCGTGTCTCTTCATTATCTTTGTATTTGCCAGTGCCAACTAATAGGCGAGAGGTGTATGTAGTGCCCGCTATAATCAGCGGGTTATCGAGATTTTTTTCAGACATTATAATTTATGTGGTGTGTTTGATTGAGCAGGCTTATTGTACTTGATTTTGATGTAAAAATTCACTTGTCGGTAAGCTTGATAAACGGCGATATATCTCATCAGCCGCCGCCTATCGCCTGTACGATTTCGACCTGATCCAATTCTGTTAAGGTGTGACTAACGAAATGGCTGCGTGGGATAATGTCTTGATTGACCTCTACCGCAAGTCGTTTATTTTCCAGCCCGAGGCCCAGCAATAATTGCTCGATTGTCGTATCACTGCTAATTTTTTTACTTTCACCGTTTAATATAATCGTGGTCATTTAAATTGATCTCTAAATCGATTGCTTTTCTGCCATTTTGGTAATAAAACAAGATATTGTGCTATAAAATTACTCAAGTAACTATTATACAACGAGGATGTTATTGCTGTATGGCAAGACATTCCATAACGTGCTTGTTTGAAGTCGGGCTTGTTGGAAGCATATTTAATAATCTGGGAATTTTAATGTCGAACCGTTTTTTTATATCACTATTTATTCTATGTGTTTTTAGCTTTAACGCCATAGCTAAAAGTAGTGATAACCCCTTTGCAAAGAATAAATCACTTACTATCGGTAAAGATATCAGCTGGAAAGTTGATAAAAAAGCTGTGCGAGCAACGAAGACAGCGCGAGATAGCAGTGGAGCTTATTATCACCTGATATTTGATAATAAGCAGCTTGAGCTTTTGATAAGTAGTGATGCTAATGGCGAAGTGCCTAAAAAGTTTTCTCAGCTAGAAATTAAAAACCTGAAAATCGATGGCAAGCAGAGCCCGTTATTTTCCTGGTGTTTAAAAAACCAACAGGGATACAATAATTTTTTACAGCAGGGATTGAGTGTAAAGAAAAACATTTGTGAGATCGACGGTAGTTCGGGGCGTTTCATCATGCAGCTTAATCGAGATGCCTTAACTGCTATGCAGCAAGGAAAAAATCTATTGATTTTGCTTAAGCCGTACCGGACACCCGTTGAGCTAACGGTTGATATCAGCGATTTTCAGGAGATGTATCTATCACTGAATGCTGGAAGTAAGTCTAGTGCAGCACCTGTTACGCCGATAGGCAGTGTTGTTCCAGCGATCACAGCTGTGCCTGAAATAAGTAAATGCTGGGCAAAACCACCTGAAAAATATAAAGCAGTAAAGCCAGTTGAATATACTTGCGCTGATGCATCAGCAAAAATAAATGCTAAAACCACAATAAATACCCAAGTTAATCAGATAAAAGGTAATGAAAGGAAATTGGCTGCACAGAGAGCTGCGGAAAAAGAGAAGCAACAAAAATTAGTAGACGAACAAAAACAGAAAGAGCAAGCAGCCAAGCTGAAGCAAGAGGAAATGTTGGCAGTAGAAGCGGCAGCTGTTGCGGCTAGCGAAGTTAAACAGGCTGAGCTAAATAGTGAGATCGCTCAAAAGATGATAAGCGTGTGTGATAAATACTGGAGCAAGGGTGAGCACAGATGTTATTGTCAAAAATATATCGAGCATGCGCCTTCAGATATCCAGCAAAACTCCACATGTAACTAACATATTGCGGTTTAATACCGCATCTATATTAGGTAATATAAAGCAACGAAAAATCGTTGCTTTTTTTATGTCCATGGATGGACGGTATGACGCAAGGAGCCATGGATGGCGGTGCGAATATGCCCAAGGATGGGTGGACAGATATTTGCTCCTTGCAATATCTGCACTTCCGCCATCCATGGCGGTCGTATGACGCAAGGAGCCATGGATGGTGGTGCGGCGATGTGTTTAGCAGATGGGCGACGACGATACCTAAGGGTTGTGTCACAAAGAGCTAGTGACTACATAAATAATAACGAGATTGTGTTATGAATAAAATTTCAAGATTCGGAATAGTTTGCGTCCTAATTAGCGCGTGGATGTCGACAGTTACATATGCGGCAGAATCTTCCGAGCCTAAGGAAAAAGAGAAAGCCATAGAAGTCGTCGAGGTCAAGGAAAAAGTGCTTGCGCCAGTTACAAAGGCGCCATCCGAAGTTCCGACAATTAAAGAGATTACGGAGAAAGAGAAAGCAAAAGAGGAAGTGATTAAGAAGCTTTCCGAGGCTCCGGTTGCTGGGCCTTATGACGAGTTTAATCGATCGACTCCGCGATCAAGTCTTTTAGGTCTGTCTCTTGCGGTTAAGGAAGATGACTATGATCGAGCGGTCCATTATCTTGATTTAAGAAACCTTCCTTTTTCTGTAGAGGAAGATCTGGATGGGAAAGAACTGGTAAGGAAATTGATTATCGTTGCTAAGCGGGCGATGAGTATTGACCTTGAAGATATGAGTGCTGATCCTAACGGTCATAAAGATGATGGTCTACCGAGCTATCGTGATCGAATAACAACCTTGAAAACGAAAAATGGCCCAGTAGATATCCTCATGCAGCGGATACCCCGGGGGGACGGCGTATTTATCTGGAAGATTTCAAATGCCACGGTCGCGCAAATTCCGGCATTAGATGCTGAATTTGGCTATGGTGTTATAGGCAATAAATTGTCTCAAATTTTTCCTCACTACATTGTTTTTGGGTTTGAAGTCTGGCAGATCGTTATGTTGGTCGGTCTTTTAATCGCTGCTTACGTAGTCGGTTTTGTCTTAACGTTTATTGTCGTTAAAATCTTACAAAGGAATGAACGTTTCAATTTACAGCGTTTGCAGAAATTTATCGTTGGACCGTTACGTTTTTTAATCATGGTGTTAATGTTTAGGGCGACATTCCACATGATCGCGCCGTCATTAACAGCGCGTGCAGTATTTGAAGCAAGAACATTTTTGATCATTGCTGTTTATTGGATCTTGCTGGGTGTGATTGATCTGATCATGTACCGTCTTGCTGACCGTATGCTACGAAATGGTCAACTAGATGCAGCGGTGTTATTAAAACCTGCAGCGACTGGAGTTAAACTAATTGTTACGTTGATTGCAGTGATGACCTGGATGGGTAATCTGGGCTATGAAGTAACAACGATATTGGCAGGTTTAGGTGTCGGCGGTATAGCTATTGCTTTGGCTGCGCAAAAATCTTTGGAAAATTTAATCGGATCAATAACGATCTATGCGTCGCAACCGGTGCATGTCGGCGACTTCTGTAAGTTTGGTACAACGTTTGGCACGGTGGAAGAGATTGGTTTGCGTTCCACGCAATTACGTACTACGTCGCGCACTGTTGTGCACATACCTAATGCAATGTTTGCCTCAGGTGAAATCGAAAATTTAACGCAACGTGATAAGATTTTATATCGTACATGTTTGCGCCTTTCCTATGAAGATACTCCAGAGCAGGTTAAACAGGTGTTAGCAAAAATCCGAGAGTTAATCGAGCAACATGAATTTATAGATGAAGAAGATTCAAGAGTACGGTTCCTCGAATTCGGTGAATATGCGCAGGAGCTTGAGTTATTTGTTTATATCAAGACAAAGGTGTTCTCTGAATATCTGGAACATCGTGAAGATATAAATCTTAAAATAAATGACATCGTCCATTCGGTCGGCGTAAAACTCGTCATACCAGCGAGAACTTCATATATCAAAGAGTCGCCCGGTTCGGCGGTTGAATAAAGAGCCTGAGTAAGTATTTATGCCAGACTGTATTATCGTAGGTGGGGGTGTCATTGGGCTTTTGACTGCGCGCCAGTTGTTTCTTGAAGGTGTCGATGTCTTGCTGTTAGAAAAAGGGCAGCTCGGCGGTGAGTCCTCCTGGGC
>WTCC01000150.1 GCA_013138755.1 Gammaproteobacteria bacterium | reverse complement strand
CTGAAGATAACTCTGAGCAATTAGCAGAATATATGGAGAGTGCTTTTGACTGTTTTGGTATAGATAATGAGATCCATAGCGATCGTTGTTTCGTGATTACACCAACAGAACATATGAACAGCCATTTCCCTGGGCTGCCTGAAGATGGTATGACTATCACTTATGATCGGGATATCGCTCTGGGTTTTGAAGATGCACACTACATCACGTGGGAGCATCCGATAACAAATAACGTTATAGACTTAGTATTAACAAACGAGTTAGGTAATACGGCGGTGACTGCTGCAGACTATAAAGGCGTGACTGCCGGTAGTGTCTTACTGGAATGTTTGTTTTCTCTTGAAAGTGCCCCGATCGAAGAATTGCAGACTAATCGATACCTGCCGCCTACGATGATTCGTGTTGTCTGTGATGAGCGAGGTGCTGATCACAATATCAAACTTTCACATACAGTCATTAATGATACACGGCAGATCGTTGATAAAGGTATCGGCAACAAGATCATCAAGGCTAAGAAGAAGATTCTTAAAGCCATGTTACAGCGAAGCGAAAAATATGGTGAGCTAAAGTCAGCAAAAGTTTTACAGCGAGCGCAGGAGCAAGCAACAGAAGTTTTAACTAAAGAAATCAATAGATTAACTGCTTTATCTAAGGTTAATCCTAATATAAGAGCAGATGAGATAGATTACTTTGAGAAGCAATTATCAACTTTAAAAGATGTAATCGATGCGGCTAATCTACGCCTTGACGCAGTGCGCGTTATCGTTGCTACGTAGAAGCTTTATTATCTACAAACTTATATAACTGAAGCCCTGCTCTTGCAACTTCATAATGCCATCGACACCAATCGGTACTATCTGGGCATGTTCCAGTAGATCCTTCTCTAACCAGTTCATGCTTTTCATCGTATTGCCACAAGCCTGAAACCGCACTCCGTATTCTGCTAGTGATGCGACACGTTGTTGGTGAAGTCGAGAGATTGAACGTTTAGGTCTTTTACCCAGAAGATTCAACCCGGGTCCGAAGGCCGCTACGACCAGTTCTATATCATCACCGTATTTACGTAACATTTCGCCACAGGAAAAAAGTACATGTTCGATATAATCATGATCTGCTCTATTGCACTGGTAGACCAGTCGATGTAAGGCCTTATCATCGAAATGTGTTTCAGTATGATGGGCCTGTGCACTATTAGTTGTGACGCTAGTGCCGGCAAGTCCAATGCTTCCGAGACCGAGCAGTGATAAAAACTGGCGACGTTTTGTTTTTTTCATCATATTACTCCAATGTTCACTGATAGCTTATAATAGCCGTTTCGCTTAAATGTATCATAGGTACTAACTTGTTTTCTTCGCTTTTACTTGATGAGCCACTGCTGGATGCTCTCGAAACTCTTGGATACTCCGAAATGACGGAAGTTCAAGAAGCTGCAATTCCACATGCACTTCAAGGTAGGGATCTCATCGTTAATGCCAAAACGGGTAGCGGTAAAACGCTGGCGTTCGTTTTGCCACTGCTTCAGCAGATACTTGATAACCCACAGTCTGTCACACAAGCTCTTATCCTGGCGCCAACACGTGAATTATGCCGGCAGATCAATAAACAGTGCACATTGCTTTCACAATACACAGATATCAGTACAACCGTAATCATCGGTGGTGAAAACCCTAAGTACCAACTAAAAGCATTAGAGAAATATCCAGATATTATTATCGCTACACCAGGACGATTACTGGAACATGTAAAGCGCGATGTGATTGAACTTGATGCTATCAGTATACTGGTACTTGACGAAGCTGATCGCATGCTTGAGATGGGTTTCATCGATCAGGTGGTCGAAATTGCCTCAGAATGTAATGCTGAGTGCCAATCAGTTCTCTACTCCGCCAGCTTTAATCAACATAAATTTAAGATACTGACGGATGCAATTTTTCACGATCCGTTAGAGGTTATTGTTGATAGTCCTCGTAGTAGCAATATAAACATTACACAGCTAAAAATAACGGCTGATGATAATGCGCATAAGTTAAAACTGTGTGATCATATTCTTAAAAACATCCATGATGATTTCAAATTTCATAAAGCCATCGTCTTTGCAAATAAAAGGTCAACGGTAAATGACATCAGCCGATGGTTGCAAGCCAAGGGAATTCACTCTGCTGTAGTACATAGCGATGTCACTCAAGATGTTCGTAATCAATTATTAAGAAAATTCAGGCTCAACGAGATAGATATAATCGTCGCCACTGACGTCGCCTCTCGAGGTCTTGATATAACCGATCTCGATCTGATTATAAATTTTGATGTGCCCAGAGATGGCGAAGATTATATGCATCGTATCGGGCGTACAGGGAGAATGTTTGAGACCGGGATGTCGATAACCCTGGTTGATTCACATGAATGGAATCAGATGGTGGGTATAGAGAACTTTCTGGAAGTTAAATGCGTCGAACGTAAGATCAAATCATTGGTCGGAAAGTATACCGGCCCTGAGAATAGAAAATCTTCTGGTAAAGCCTATGGCACAAAGCGGAAGAAAAAAACTGTCGATAAGAAGGATAAAAAGAAAGTAAAAATGCGTGAACGAGATAAAAAGAATATTGGCAAACGACGAAAACCATCGGAAAATAAATCGACAGAGCAATAGCAGCCTTAGAATTTTTTTATCTACCATTGATAATTAATAGCAAATAAAAGTTGGCAAAAACGTGAAAAAAGAAGTTTATATTTTTGAAGTAAGTGAGAAAAGTTTTGCAGAGTCTGTCATACAGAATTCGCACACTATCCCAGTTATTGTCGAATTCATGGGGATATGGTCAGAGCCCTGTGTGACCATGTCAGATAAATTGTCTGATCTGGCGGGCGAATTCGCTGGTCAATTTATCTTTGCAAAAGTTGATATCGATGAGCAAGAAAATCTTAGAAAAGAACATAACATTGAAAATTTACCAACCTTAAAGGTATTTGTTAATGGTGAGGTTGTAGATACTGAAGAAGGTCAGCTTGCTGAAGATGAATGTCGAGCCTTACTAAAAAAACAGGGTGTATTTCACGAATCAGACGAAATGCGCCTTAAGGCCCGAGAGCTGCACTTATCTGGTGATACACAGAGCGCATTTGTGATGTTGACCGAGGCTATCAAAAAAGACCCTGCAAACACGCGGATAGCGTTAGACATGGTACAGGTTTTTATCGACTCGAAACTTATCGATAACGCAAATGAACTTTATAACAAATTGCCTCAGTCAGTAAAAGATACGAATATGGGTAAGTCACTTGGCAGGCAATTAACATTCGTTAATCAAGCAGCTAAAACAGATGGCATTCAGGTTTTGCAGAAACGCTTAGAATCAAAAGAAAAAGATTTTGATGCCCGTTTCGATCTAGCCATTTGTATGATTGCGGAATATGAGACCATGACTGCAATTAATCATCTGTTTTATATCCTCGAAAATAGTGTTGATTACAATGGTGGCGCAGCAAAAGAATTAATCATTGCTCTGATTGGTATTCTGAAAGAAAAAGAACCCGAAGTAGCAAAAGATACGCAGCAAAAACTAAGTAATTTACTCGCTTAAATAACGAATAGAGGGGTTTCTAATGATTACGTATCTGTATTGGATTGCGATAATAGCTATAGCATCTGGACTGCTATATTTTATCGGATATAAATTAGATGAGATAAAAATAGCAGCTATCGCTGCTCTGTCGGTACTCCTTATCGGTTTCTTTGCATATCACTTCCATTTTCAGCAGGTATTTGTAAAACGTTATGGAGGTGTCATGACGATCAAAGTGCCTGATGGCGAATTACATCTCACTGCTACCTGGAAAGATGACAACTTGTGGATAGAGAATTATGATCCTAAGACAAACATCTGTCATTTTAGAGAGTATTCTCGGGGTGCGTTGTTACAGGGTAAAGTTTCTATTAAAAATTGTAACCCGATGCTGCGACAAATAGTGCCAGTTTCACCATTGCAGCCATAGGTACTGTTTTTATGAAATTCCTCTACTGCTGCATAATAATTTTCACGACGATTTTCACTGCTGATAAAGTCGTTGCGTCGAATGATGCTTCTCTGAATATATCATCAGCTGCTTTTTCGCATTGGTTAGATGCAGCCTATATCGCACAAGCTACCTATCAGTCTAAAACTGACCTTGAGCGCGTGCTCGAATTACAGGGTTACAAAATAACGCAATATAAGCAACTAAAAGGGTTTCTGGTAACTTATGTATTGGCAACTAATGATAAAACAAAGCATCAGCTTCTAGCCGTCAGAGGCACGTCTAATATTGAAAATATGATTATTGATTCCGCATTTGTCCTAGTGCCAGACAAGATTACAGGTATAGACATGCATCAGGGTTTTTTGCTTTCAGCTAAAGATATATACCAGTTCATCCTTCCTGATATAAAGCCGGGTTATAAAATAAATACCATAGGGCATAGTTTAGGTGGGGCTACAGCACTCATCGTCGCCATGATGCTCGATGCACAGGGGCACCCTGTTGATGAAGTGATTACTTTTGGGCAGCCAAAAGTAACTAATATCAGCGGCAGTAAAAAGTTCAGTCATCTTAATATCAAACGTCTGGTAATGCCGAAAGATATCGTGCCTCTAATGCCACCAGTCGATCCTATGGACCTGATGCAGTTGAGTATTTTCTGGCATCAGGGTAAAGAAATAATCTTATTTGATAACAGTCAATATGCTGTTATCTCCGGTATCAACAGTATGATGCGTGCATTAGACTTTTTAAACGATGTACCAAGTGAGCAGCATATCAATAATCATTTCATGTCGAGTTATATAAAAAACCTTACGCCTAAGTTGAAATCGTCACAGGAAATCCCCTATAAAAACGATTTTAAGCTGAGTGACTGGTTTGGAACTCCGTCTGAATCAAGCAGGCATTAATGATTATGAAAAATTTGCTGGAACTCAGCCCCGTACGGGATTATGATAAGAGAACACAGATATACATCGTACTAACCAGCTTTGATTTAAGGTAAGCAGGAATATCAAAGTAAAATTTTATTTGGAGTATTTTAGAGTGATGAGAATTAACAATGTAACCAATACAGTTGTTGCGCTAGCATTAAGTGCTTTTGGCATAACTTCCTATGCAGATAATGCTAATAACAATAGTAATGCGAATCATAACTGGATGCCAAAACAGCCAGGTAACGCATATTGGCAAACTCCAAATTGGTCAGGCTTTAATATGCCGCCTGCATATAACCCTGCGCAGAGGCCACCGCCACAATATAATAACAATTATCGTCCACCAGCTGCGCCAGTAAATAGACAGCCGCCCCCTGCAAATTATCCTGCGCAGAACGTGCGCCCTCCTATGCAGCAGCGTGCACCCAACCCGTATAATGCTCAGCGGCCAGTATATTCCAATAGAGGCTATCCACCACCTAATGCGTACAGAGGTAGTGCGCCACCCCCTCCAGGTGGCCCGTATAACAGCGCCAACCGAGCACCTGATAATGGTGCTTCTGCGTACAATATTCCTGGTTATAACCGTTCTCGCAATAACAGTAGCGGCTGGGGTAATATGTGGGGCAATAACAACAATAACAATTTCTGGGGCAATAGCGGTCCAAGAACCTGGATGAATCCAAACAAAGACAATATGGAGCAAGGTTGGGATGACATGATGCTTGCACCGAGCCGAATGGGTGAGATGCCAGGTGGCTGGAATGCACCAGAGGTAACTATGCCTAATCCGGTCGATGTTGGAGATCAATTTCAGGATAATGCGAAAGATTTGCCTGAGCAGATGCGTAATATGGATGTTGGAAATTAAGATATCTATCTTAAACCGTTCTTAAAAAAGCCCTGCAAGCAGGGCTTTTTTTATTCCAAAAGATACTTTTAAGCGGATCAAGGGAGAAAGATAGCTAACAATCGTAATTTCGAATTAATTAGGCGCTTATTAAGTGAGTCATTTATCAACTTTTTCAACAAAAATAGTCTATTCTTATCTTTCCGATACAATTTTATTGTTATGGTAAATCAATGGCTTACTTTTGGGTGTAGATAATTATTTACTATGCGCTGCTTAAATTGAGTTAAGGCCAAGAGATGCGTTAGAACTAGAATGTGGACAGATAAAAAAATTAAAAAAATACTGCTGGCAAGGCAGGTGAAGCCCCTTTTTACCAGTTCAATTCTAAGTGGTCTCTCAAATATATTCGCAGTAGCTTTAATCTATACACTATTAGATGCGCCAGACTATGCAACCTTACCGTTTGCCGGAATTGTTTTTTTCGCATTAGCGCGTATTTTTATTGCCAGACATTACTTAGCTTCGAGCGAAAATAATTTAACTGCGCATTTATATATATATCTGACCCTAACTTTGTTTATAGGTATCTTCTGGGGTGTATTCGAATTCACACAGTATAAAGTAGAATCCATACAATTAAGAAATATTGTGATGCTGCTTAATATTGCCTTAATCGCAGGTAGTATAACGACACTTTATAGTTCTCGCGGCGTATATCTTGCGTATATTCTACCTCAAGGAATTGCTATCATTGGTGTGTTTTCTTTGCATAGTCCTGATTTAATCGTATACCTAAACCTCGCTATTATAATCTTTATGGGGTTCATGATTGCTAGCTGCTTTAATATGAATCGCATTCATAAGAAAGGCATAGAATTAACGTACAATAATGAGCAATTAATTGGCGACTTAAATAAAGAGATCGGGGTGAGAGAAAGTGTTCAGGTTGAACTTGAGCATAACAAGGGAGAGTTAGAAAATAAAGTTAATGAAAGGACGAAGGAGCTGGAAATGATTAACTTCGACCTTGAGAATGTCATAAGTGAAAAAGAAAAAGCTGAAGAAAGTTTACAGTATCTTGCTTATCATGACGAATTAACAGGTTTACCTAATAAGAACTTGTTGATTGATAGAATCAGTCAGTCTATTAAGATATCTGCAAGAGATAGACAGCAAATGGCTATTCTTTTTCTTGATCTTGATCGCTTCAAGTCTATTAATGATAGCTTGGGTCATGCTATAGGCGACAATTTGTTAAAGCAAGTAGCATTTCGTATAAATGAAACGTTACGTAAACACGATACTGTATCCCGCTATGGTGGTGATGAGTTCGTTATGGTTTTAGAGAAATTAAAAAGTTATAACGAAGCCATACAGGTGGCTAAAAAAGTTATTAATAGTCTGATTAAACCATTTGAAATCGACTCTCACAAGATTCATATCGGTGCCAGCATTGGAATTAGCGTCTACCCTACTGATGGCGATGAACCAACTATACTGCTACGCAATGCAGATACGGCGATGTACAGAGGTAAAAAAGCTGGTGGTAATCAGCTTCAGTTTTACGATGCAAGTATGTCCAACCAACTTAGAGATAGAATAGAACTTGAAAATGAGTTGCATGGAGCACTTGAAAATAATGAATTTTACATAGTTTATCAGCCTCAAGTTAGTGCTAAGACAGGAATAACGACTGGTGTTGAATCGCTGCTTCGATGGAACAATGCTAAGCACGGTGAGATATCACCTGATAGATTTGTGCCCTTACTTGAAGAGACGGGGCTAATTTACTCTGTTGGGCGCTGGGTTGTAACAGAAGTTATTGAGTTCATTTGTACGCATAATTACGATATCACCTTTTCAATAAATCTTTCAGCGCTACAATGTAATAATCATGAGTTTATTGACTTCGTTGAAGCTCAAATATCAAAAGCGAAGGTTGATCCTAAAAAGATAGAGTTTGAAATTACTGAGTCATTATTGATTAATGACTTTGAGACAACCAAATCATTCCTTGATAACTTACATACTCTGGGCTGTACAATTGCGCTAGATGACTTTGGTACTGGTTATACATCGATGAATTACATTTCACGCTTACCGATAGATGTAATAAAAATTGATAAGTCACTAATACGTAATATCTCCGAGAATAATAATCTCAGAAGTATTGTCAGCGCTATTGTTACGATGAGCAAGAGTTTAGGTATGAAAAATGTATTCGAAGGTATAGAAACAGAAGACGAGCTACTTGAAATTCAGAAACTGGATGGAGATATCATACAGGGTTACTATTACAGTAAGCCATTAAGAGGAGATGATGTTGAGATATGGCTTTGTGATAAATCAGTAGAAAAAGAAACTTAGTTTTTTTCGTAAAGGTAGTGTCCATTCCCATAGCTTTTACCTTTGTCCGGGCTAAACATTGATTTACATAGGATGAAGTATTTATTCCAATCGTCTACTTCCTCCAGTGTTAGATATTCAGGGTATAAAATTTCAATCGATTCCCAGAATCGCTTATGCCACTCATCTAGAGTTCTCCAGTAATTCATGCCATTTACAAACCAACTATCAATAAACTTCAAATGCGTATTGTGACGCTTGGGTTCATCGTAAGGCCAGATATGTCCTCCAGGAAAATAATCTGCCATAAGGGTATCTTCTGCAGATAAAAACTGTGGGATCGTGTCAGTCGAGACTATAAAATGATGAAACGTTTTCCCCCCTGACTTTAGTGCAAGTGAAATTAATTTAAATAGCTTATCGAGGTTTGTTACAGCTTCGAGAACACCTATTGATATAACTCTGTCATAGCTTCCAAAATCAATATCATCTTTTGTGATGTCATCAAAAAATTTTTGAACCAGATTGAATCGATTGTTGTGAGTTTGTTGGTTTTTATCTAATAATGTTTCGCGCAGATGAGCTGTTTGAACAACACTAGGGTTTATACCAGTTAAAGTAATATTTGGGAACTTCTCTAAGAGGTACCTGGAAAATCCTCCAAAGCCGCAACCTAATTCGAGAATCGAATGCCCATCCTCGATTTGTGCGCGTTTAATAATCAACTCGAATTTATCTATCTGGGCATTTTCTAATGATTTAGCTTCATTGGTATTGGGTTCGTCATCGGTTGCACCATAATACGCCATCGTATAGGCCATGTATTTTTTATCGAGAAAAGCTTGATAGATGTTAAATTTTTTATTGTAGTGCTCAATCGATTCCGCGTGTGTTTCTTTTTTTGCAATATCACCTTCAAATGAGCTTACGCCATGAACTTCAGGTAAGTCTTTATTGTTTCGCCAGCGTTTAAATTCACGGCTGAAATACGTTGTCATCTGTGTTTCAAATTTTATCAGCTCAGCAGATCCATAGCCGTAAATATTGTGGTTGTTAAGTTGTTGGATTATGTCATTACTCATGTGTGTACTGGTATTTACAATGTATTAGGAGTATTTTTTTAGTGCTACAACTGCATTTAAACCACCAAATGCAAATGAATTAGAAATTGCAGCTCTTAGTTGCTTCTGACGTGCTTTATTTGGCACGTAATCTAGATCACACATTTCATCTGCAACTGTAAAGTTAGCTGTGGGTGGTATTGTCCCATGATAAATGGCTAGTGCTGTAGCGACAAGCTCAAGTGCGCTCGAGGCGCCTAATGCGTGTCCATGCATAGCCTTTGTAGAGGATATGGCGACTTTATTAGCGTAATCTCCGAATACACGATTGATGGCCTCAGTTTCGGTAGCGTCATTGATTATCGTGCCTGTTCCATGTGCATTAATGTAATCTATGTCGTGTGGCGCTAGATCAGAATGGTGAAGCGCGTTTTTTATGGCTTTAGTAATGCCTACGATGCATGGTCTCGTAATGTGTCCAGCATCTGAGGTCATGCCACCGCCAGCAAGTTCTGCGTATACTTTAGCGCCTCTATTGTTAGCGTGCTCTTCAGATTCTAAAACTAGCATTGCAGCGCCTTCGCCTAAGACTAAGCCGCTCCGGTCATAACAAAAAGGTCTGCAAGTGTCATTTGATGCGACTCTTAATGCATCCCATGATTTTAATAAACCGTATGTGAATGGTGCGTCAGTAGCACCAACTAAAGCAACATCATTAATGCCAGATTTAATCATTGCCATACCCTGGATGATGGCATGCGAGCCTGACGCACAAGCACTTGTTAGTCCAAATGCAGGACCTTTTGTACCAATATGATAGCTGACCATACTCGCTGCTGCGCTAGGCATTCCTTTAGGTATGGTTAAAGGGTGCGCACGTGTACGATTTTGTTTGTAGAGTTGGTCATAAGTGGCTTCATCAGTATGTTTCGCACCACAACCACTACCAATAATCGTGGCAGCATCCGTCAGAGTGTCTACACAATTAGTTAGACCGGCATCTTTGACTGCTTCTCTAGCTGCAATTACGGCTAATTGAGAATAACGGTCTAATAATGGTATCTCACTGGCATCAAAATAATCGTTTGGGTCAAAATCAGGTACTGTGACACCTAGTGACATTTTTATGTCATCCATTTGAAGATCTAATGGTTTTATAGCTGAGTGTCCAGCAATTAGTCCTTGCCAATAAGCGCTTAAATCGTAACCTAAGCCCGAAATAGCTCCCAAGCCAGTAATTAAAACTCGAGGATTAGACATATCAATGATTTATTTTATCTAAATTATTTAAAATATCATTAACAGTGGTTATTTCCGGGATAATCTCATTTGGAATTTCTATATCAAATGCTTCTTCAAGTTCAAATAATATTGTGATGGTATCTAGTGAGCCCAGGCCTAGTGTCTTGAGCTCAACGTCTGGTTTGACGTCTTCTATTTTACAGTGGGCTGTCTTTGCTATAATTTCAGCAACGATATCTAATGACATAACATACTTCTTTTTAATGATTTATATAATTTACCTATCCATTGGAATTTAAGTTTCAATTGAGCAATCAATAGTTTTCTTCATCTGTGCAGTAAGTTGCATAATACAGATAAAAGTCAATGTGTCTATAAAATATAGGGATATTTCAGTGTTTTCTGATTAATATAAGATTTGACTTCAATAGTTAAGAGATTATAGTTACTAATAAAAAATTACTGTAATTACGAGACACTAATGGAATTTGAGAGCCAAGTCGATACCATCGATAAGAATCAATCTGAAAAAACATCGTCAGAATATACACAATTTACAACTAGGTATGACTCTGAAACTAGTACCATTTGGTGTTGGATGAACCCTACTCCTCGACCATGTATGAATGGGCAGTTAATCGATGAACTTGTACAGCTTCAGCAACAAATTACAGACACTTACACGAACCAAAACCCAGAAACAGTGTGGCCTTTTCGACATATTATTTTAGCATCAAAAATTCCTGATATATATAACCTTGGAGGCGATTTAGGGCTAATAAAAGAATATATTGTAAATAACGAAGAAGAAAAGTTGCGTGAGTATGCTTACAAAGCTACGAATCTTATACACCGCAATATCAATAACTTGGACTTGCCTATTACTATGGTGTCTCTTGTGCAAGGTCAGGCGCTAGGCGCTGGTTTCGAAGCTGCATTGTCATGCGATGTAATCATTGCAGAAAAATCTTCAAAATTGGGCTTTCCAGAAATACTCTTTAACATGTTTCCAGGTATGGGCGCATATAATTTACTCGCTCGTCGAATAGGCACCGCATTAGCAGAACGCATAATACTAAGCGGTAAACTATATAGTGCTGAGGAGTTATACGATATGGGTGTCATTGATGTAATTGCTGAAGACGGTCATGGCGAGCAGGCTACTGAGAAATATCTTAAAAGTCATAATCAATCACATAACACCATTCGGTCAATAAAAAAAATACGTCAAATTGTTCACCCGATAACTCAACAAGATCTCTATGACATAGTTGATATTTGGATGGAAGCATCAATGAGTTTAAGTGAAAAAGATATTGCCAAGATGGAGCGTCTGCTATATTTACAAACTAATACTAAAGACTCGAAAAGCATAAAAGAAAACGATCCTTCTTTAATACCTCGTCGTGGTGACTGGCGAAAAGTTGCCGATGCCACATTTCCTTTAACGACTCACCTGGGTGAAAACATCCACGAAAACAGAAGAAAAAATAAAGGCCGCCGACAAAAAGCCGAGGAAACTTCATAGTTGTTAGTCTTCATTTAAAAGACATAAATAAACAATTTCATCTATTCTTAAAAAAGTAACTTCTTCGCGCGCATTGATGGATGATTAAATCTCTAATAAACATTGTTTTACTACCCATCATCTGGCTTTGGCTGTTTGCACTCTGTGTTCTCCTGTACGTACTCTCGCATCTACCAAAATCATTTTCTGGTCGCTATTATCATTTCTTAAGCCGCTATTGGTGTGGGATATTAGTTCATGCATTAGATGTTGATCTAAAGCTAGTACACAAAAACCAACGACCGCTACCTGATCAATACATCCTTATTGCCAACCATCCCTCTGCACTAGAAGATTTTGGTGTGCCGGCATTATTTGATATCTAT
>WTCC01000190.1 GCA_013138755.1 Gammaproteobacteria bacterium | reverse complement strand
ATCATGTTTTTTTCACCCAGATTTGCAGCAATCAATAACGGACTATCTCTGTATTTATCAACTGCATTAACATCAGCGCCATACTTTATCAGTAGCTTGACTATGGTTTCATTTTTTTGTGAAGTAGCATATAGAAGAACAGGGCATTGATATTTATCGCGTGTATCCGGACTCACACCTGACTCTAGTAACTGCTCTGTTATTATTGCATCGCCTGAAATAACGGCATGTATTAAAGTTTCTTCCGGGCTCTGGTTTTTATCGATGATCACTGGTGTCGAATCATCCGACTGGATTTTTGTTAAACGTTTTTGAGCATTACCATGGTTTTGTTTTGCTGCAGCGCTATACCAGTAAATCGCTTTATCTTTATTGTTCTCTACACCGATACCATCTTCATAAAAAGTACCCAATAAATACTGTGCACGTTTATATCCTTGTGATGCAGACTTATTTAACCAATAAACAGATTTTTTAGGGCTTTCATTTATGCCCTGACCATTTCGGTATAACACGGCCAATTGGTACTGTGCCTGTTTATCACCCTTATTTGCGAGTGGCTTGAGGATGCCTGCGGCCTTAGTGAAATCCTGAGTACGGATTGCTAATTTTGCATCGTCCATGGTGGTGGCTTCTGCGGTAAACGCAAAGAGCAATGTTACGCATACTATCGTTATATATCGTCTCACAGAATTTCCTTTTTATGCTGTTCCAAATTTTGTATCGACTGTAATGCCGATACTCTTTAAAAATCCTGTTGGCAGAATACCGCCGGCACAGACTATTATCGCGTTGTTATCGATGCGTAGTTCATCATCATCTGTGGTGATGACTACTTGATCTTGCTCAATATGCTTTACGTTTGATTTCATCAGTACACGCAGACGGCCTGCTTTTTCTGCATCTGCGATCTTGATGCGATTTTTTTCTTTGGCTCGGGAGAATGCTTCACTACGATAAGAAATGGAGACAGTTGTTCCTACCTCTTCTGAAATACTGACCGCAGCCTCGAGTGCGCTATCACCACCACCGACCACCAGCACGTGTTGGTTTCGATATTGCGCTGGATCGACAAGGCGGTACACTACCTTGGTCTGTTCTTCTCCTGGAACACCTAGTTTTCGTGGAGTGCCACGACGACCGATTGCCAGGAGTATCGCCCGAGTATCATATTCGCTCGTACCGGTTTTAACATGGAAACCTGTTTTTATTGCCTCTATGCTTTCGACGCGTTCTCGATCTTTTATTTTCAGGTCGGCTTTTTCTACAACACCTTTCCAGAATTCCATCAGGGCTTCTTTGGTGGTTTCCTTGAATTGCATTTTACCAATGATTGGTAAAACGGCTGGTGCCGTCATCACAACTTTTCCTCTGGGGTAATGAGAGACAGTGCCGCCGAGTGATTCCTGTTCCAGTGTGACAAAGTTTAGTTTTTTATCTTTAGCAGCCAGCGAAGCAGCAATACCAGCTGGTCCTGCACCGACGATAACAAGATCGATCATATCGTCATTATTTTTACCGATTCCTTTGATCTTACAGACGGAATCAACAGCTTCGACTCCCTGTTTGACGGCATTGCGGATAAGTCCCATGCCGCCTAATTCACCCGCAATAAAAATACCAGGTACGTTGGTCTGGAAATCTGGATTAACCTGAGGGATATCAACACCGCGTTTTTCAGTACCAAATACTAGTTCGATAGCATTAAACGGGCATGCTGTTTTACAGGCACCGTGACCTATGCAGTGAGTCGGATTAGTCAGGTGGGCTTTGCCATGAATAATACCTAGTACATCCTTAGATTTTTCCGGGCAGGCGGTCACACAACTTGCACAACCAAGACAGAGCGCATGATTTACGACCGGGTGAATCGATGCGGGTTCTGTCATACCAGAAGAGATCGTTTCATCAAAAACACGCTGACTTTTCTGGTGTTTAGCTGAACGCTTCCAGAAATAGAAAAACAGAATAACTATAAGTGGTAGTCCGTATAACCACATCAGCGGTGTCATTGTATGTCCTC
This sequence comes from Gammaproteobacteria bacterium, assembly GCA_013138755.1. GTDB lineage: Bacteria > Pseudomonadota > Gammaproteobacteria > SZUA-229 > SZUA-229. The sequence goes on along the minus strand of WTCC01000190.1, from coordinate 1,551 downwards.
AATCATCTGCTTTTGGTATTAGGCTTCAGATAAGCCAACTTGGTAGTTCTGCTGGCTTCCCTATAAATAGATAAAAAGCAGGGGAAAACAAGCAAAGTGTCAATTAATTGGTTAATTATAAATCTATAAACTAAAATAGTGGTAAAGATTCCGACAGTTAGCGTTATTTTTGGGAAAATAATACCAATATTGTAACAAAATCACTATAATAGACCAAGCTAATACCAAATGTTCCAAAACTTGTAAAAACATCGATTACTAAAAATCTGAATACGATCAGATTATTATCATGAGATTAAAACAGTTGGTATACACACCCATACAACTATTGCGTACGAATTCTTTTCTAATCGGCATGACCGTCGTGCTTTATTTTGGCTGGGCACAGCGCAGTGATAATTATTTAAGCGCTGAGACTGGAACCGGTTACCTGCTCGGTATCATCGGCGGTAGCCTGATGCTGACACTGCTACTATACCCGGTGAGTAAACGAGTAAAATTATTAACTCGCTGGATTCCCATCCGGTACTGGTTTGGTGTACATATGCTTTTCGGCATCCTCGGACCAGTTATGATCCTGTTTCATTCTAACTTTCAACTGGGTTCTACCAACAGCACCATCGCCATGATCAGTATGTTGCTGGTAGCTGGCAGTGGACTGGTGGGGCGTTACATATATACCAATATACATCACGGTCTATACGGTTCGCGCATAACGCTTAATGAGCTAAAACAGGAAGCTGCAGACAACCATGTCGAACTGCTTAACATGTATGGCATGGATGAGGGTTTGAACACTCGATTGAAAAAAATGGAGGAAAAAGTACTGCAGCCATACACAGGTTTGATGACCAGTCTATTTCACGTTATATCCTTGGCGATAAATGCACATAGTCTAAAAAGAAGAGTGATGAATCTGGTCAAGGAAGGTTACGATAAAGAAAAACCATTGCCAGAAAATAAAATTGTTGTTAATTCAGTGAATCGTTACACACTTGCTCTGCGTAAAACGGCGGCTTTCAGAGTGTATGAACGACTATTCTCATTGTGGCACATACTGCATCTACCTTTATTTATCATGATGATTATAACAGCGGTGGTCCACGTATTTGCGGTACATATGTATTAGCATAAGCGGCTAATTTTTTCCTATGTCCCAACTCAGACCAGTTTCTATTCGTCTTATATTGTTATTGTTTGTCATGGTCGCAAATAGTAATGCTGTTGCCGATACATTTGAGTCTCTGTTGATGCCAGGCCCCGTTACAACTGCGCATGAAAAGTATGAGATGGACTGTGACCAATGTCATGATACGGCGAGCAAAGACAAACAGTCGCATCTCTGTGTGCAATGTCACGACCATGAAAATATTCTCGATGATCTGAGTAACAAAACCGGTTTTCACGGTCGTCTGTCCAGATCAGAACAGGATGACTGCAAGCATTGCCATGCCGAACATGAAGGTAGAAACGCAGATATCGTGTTACTAAACCTCTCTACCTTTAATCATCAAAAGACAGACTTCGAGTTAGAAGGTGCTCATGAAAAAA
>WTCC01000210.1 GCA_013138755.1 Gammaproteobacteria bacterium | reverse complement strand
CGAGCTGGAAAACTATAACACAGAAATTTCTGCTGCAGCTGATGATAATGACCTGAAAAAATTACGCGGTCATGTGCATAAACTACACGGTGCCAGTCGCTGCTGCGGCACGACAGAGTTAAAACTGGCATGCAGCCATCTGGAAAACTTAATCGATAAAAAAATAAGTTTTGATCTCAAGAAAGAAACATCCTTGCTCCTGACTGCCATACAAAATGTTGCCGATTACGAGCTGGATACAGATATTAAATCTGAGTAAATCACACGATTACTACAGCCTTGCTTTGACCATTAAACTTTTATATTCACTAACAGACTTTTCTATACCCATAAAGATACCATCTGCAATAATTGCGTGACCAATATTTAATTCCTTAATCAATGGCAGGCGGGCTATAGCATCTATATTAGTTCTATTTAAACCATGCCCTGCATTGACCAGTAGACCTATAGTATCGGCATACTCACAGGCAGCAGCTATTTCATTCAGCAACTGGTTTTGCACAGTATCATTTTTCGCATCTGCGTAGTGACCTGTATGGATTTCGATGACTGGTGCTCCAGTTCTTTTCGCAGCTTGTATCTGTTGTTTATCTGCATCGATAAATAAAGAAACTTTAATGCCAGCATCTGCTAGTTTCTCGCATGCTTCTGTTATCTCTGTCTCGTATCGAATCACATCCAGACCACCTTCTGTCGTCAGCTCTTCTCTCTTTTCAGGAACCAGACAACAATCCTCAGGTTTAACATCACAGGCGATAATAACCATTTCTTCAGTTACTGCCATCTCTAGATTCATCCGTGTCTGCATGCGTTCTTTCAGCTGATAGACATCACTGTCCTGTATATGACGCCTGTCTTCTCGTAGGTGCAAAGTTATACTATCAGCACCTGCTTGCTCAACCATTAGTGCAGCAACCACAGGGTCGGGGTAACAAGTACCTCTTGCCTGTCTTAACGTGGCGACATGATCGATGTTAACGCCTAAAAGTAAAGCATTTGTTGTCACTTGTTTCCTACTCCTCTTAATACTGCAATAAGAATCTATTCATATAGACGGACTTGTCGTTATCGAGAATCATCATATTTCTTTGTTACTCAGCCATGCCACCATGGTTGATTCATCGATGATCCGAACACCCAATTTTTCTGCTTTCGTTAATTTTGAGCCAGCCTTATCACCAGCCAGTAAATAATCTGTTTTAGTTGAGACACTGCCTGTCACTTTTGCACCGACTGCAAGTAATTTCTCTTTAGCTTCATCTCGCGACATAGTTGGCAAGGAACCTGTAATCACTAACGTTTTGCCAAAAAACTCACTCATCGAATGCTCGTCCCTTGCTAGATCTTTAACTACTTGTACCTTTATTCCTGCAGATATTAATTGCTCGATAACCTCTAGATTATGTTCCTGCTGAAAAAAGTTAACGATGTGTCTAGCAACAATTGGGCCGATATCTTGCACTTCTATTAATTGATCGAAACTCGCATTTTTAATAGCTGCTAACGTTTTGTATTCGTTAGCAAGGTTCAGCGCTGTTGTCTCGCCAACTTCCCTTATGCCCAAAGCATAGACAAACTTTGCCAAAACAGGGCTCTTACTATTTTCTAGCGCCTCGACAAGATTTTCCGCAGATTTTTTACCCATCCGATCCAACGACGACAGCACCTCGACTGACAAACCATACAGGTCAGCTGATGTATTGATCAAATTTTCATCAACCAGTTGCTCAACTAATTTGTCACCCAGGCCATCGATATCGATGGCCTTACGAGAGGCATAATGCTTAATTGCTTCTGCTCGTTGCGCACGACAAAATAAGCCACCGGTGCAACGAGCAACCGCTTCACCATCAACCTGTTCAACCACTGAGTCGCACACAGGACAGTTAGACAACATATTAATTTCAGGCAGTTCTGATTTCCGAGAGTTTGGAACAACCCGTACGATTTCAGGAATAACGTCGCCTGCTCGACGGACAATAACCTGGTCACCCACTCGGATATCCTTGCGACGGATCTCATCCATATTATGCAGTGTTGCGTTACTGACCGTTACACCACCGACAAAAACCGGGGAAAGACGAGCGACAGGAGTAATGGCACCCGTACGCCCCACTTGAAAATCCACCTCCAATATTTTACTGATCTCTTCCTGAGCTGGAAATTTGTGCGCGATCGCCCAACGTGGTGCGCGCGAAACAAAGCCCAGCCTATCCTGTAAAGCTATCTCATTAACTTTGTAGACAATACCGTCTATATCATAAGACAAGTCATCACGCTTCTTCGATAATTCCTCGTAATACGCCAGACAACCCTCTGCGCCAAGTACTGATGTCACTTCCTTACAAATAGGCAAGCCGAAAGTTTTTAACTGTTGCAGTATTTCATACTGTGTCGTCGCAAGCTTTCCACCTTCGACAACACCTACAGCATAGCAGTATAAACTTAACGGACGCTGTGCCGTGATATTAGGATCTAATTGACGCAAGCTACCTGCTGCCGCATTTCTCGGATTAGCGAACTCCTTCGCCCCGTCTTTTTTAGCCTTTTCATTCAGACTGGAAAATCCGGCTTTCGACATGAAAACCTCACCGCGCACTTCTAGAATTTCTGGATAGTCACTTCCTAGTAAGCGCAAGGGCACCGACTGCATCGTACGAATATTCTGCGTTACATCTTCCCCAGTGCTACCATCTCCTCGCGTAGCAGCGTATATCAACACGCCTTCTACGTAACGGATGCTGATAGCCAAACCGTCGAGCTTCGGTTCTGCAACATATTCAATTTCATCGCTTGTTTTTAACCGGGTCTTAACGCGTTGATTAAATGCCTGCAATTCTTCTCCATTAAAGACATTGTCTAACGACAACATCGGTTTCTGATGTTGTATCTGATCAAAAGCTGTTAGCGGTTTTGAACCGACACGCTGTGTCGGAGAGTCTATGACAACTAATTCAGGATGGGATTTTTCATACGCGAGAAGTTCGATATAAAGACGATCATATTCTGCATCAGGTATATCAGGGTCATCTAAGACGTAATATCGATGGGAATGATATCGAAGTTGGTCACGTAAATTTTCAACTTTTTCTTCGATTGTGGCAGACATTTAATTATTCTTTTTTAGTGCATAACTCACTAATGATACAATGTGAAATTCAGTTCTAAGCAGGAGCCTGGTGCACTTCGCCACTGATAAAATCACTAGCCCACTTGCGATAGTTTTCAGCATCTTGTTCAGTTAGAGGTTTACGCTTATGGTTACACAGACGTGCATCTAACAAACCAGATAACTGGTAACTGCGTTGCAGCATCTCGGTTAGATCGTCTAATGGGTCACTACCGTTGAACTGCATGAATACCGTTAAACCCGTGGTTTTAATATCATGAATTGTGTTGGGATCAAACGAGCCGGGTTCCAGCATATTTGCCAGACTAAAAATAGTACGCTCACCATCTTTAAAATGAAATATATTCATTTCTCCAAACTTTAACCCCATTGCCTGCGCTGAACTATTTACATGGGAGCCCATCAATTCTTCGTCAGGTTTTGGCAAAATATATAAGACCACGATATCAGAAGATTTTTTTGTTTTTGTGTCATCTTCCACAATATCTTCTATGACTTCATTGTCTAAAAGCTCAGCATACGAATCATCAGCATCAATCTCTGGCGATACAAACAGAGGATCTGTATCATCCGAAGCTGAATCTGCGCCGGTGATAACCTTTACTTCACCAACACCTTCTTCAAGATCATCAAAATTCTGCGCAGAAAACTCAGGCAGATCATCTTCCTCCTCGTTATCTATAATTTGACTACGGCGCCGGCGGTTTCGACCTAAAATATAGATAACCAGTACAAAAACGACACCTGCAGCAAGCAAGATCCAACGCAATGATTCCACGTCTTAAGCTCCTACACCCGCCATCGTTGCCGCTTCAGCCACATCGACAGATACCAGACGAGAAACGCCTGATTCACGCATGGTGACACCACTTAGATGTTCAGAAATTTCCATAGTACTCTTATTATGCGTGATGAAAATAAATTGCACTCGCGAAGACATCTCTTTTACCAGTTGACAGAAGCGTCCGACGTTAGCCTCATCTAGAGGCGCATCAACCTCATCGAGCATACAGAACGGTGCAGGATTCAATTCAAAGATAGCAAAAACTAAGGCCACAGCTGTCAGTGCTTTTTCACCACCGGACATCAGGTGAATGTTAGAGATACGTTTCCCAGGCGGCCTGGCCATAATAGTTACACCGGTACTTAATAGATCATCGCCTGTCATCTCAAGGAATGCTGTACCGCCACCAAAGAGTTTTGGAAACATCTCTTTGATACGCGAATTCACATGGTCGAACGTATCTTTAAATCGAGAGCGCGTTTCTTTATCGATTTTAGCAATCGCCTGTTCTAAAATTTCTAATGCAGCAGTAACATCTTTGTCCTGACCATCCAGATACTCTTTACGCTGTAACTGCTCTTTGTACTCATCGATAGCAGCCAGGTTAATCGGCCCCAGACGTGAAATCTTTGATGCTACTTCAGCCAGCTTTGTCGCCCACTGTCTACTATCTGCCAGATTATCTTCAGACTCTTGCTGGCTTATTTTTTCGAGCGTGGCCTCTAACTCAAAACCAGTCTCAGCTAATTGTTCCAGCGTGGTCTTACTGCGGACTCTTGTCTCCTGACTATCCAGACGTAATTTTTCTAACTGCGATCGAATTTTTTGCGAGCCTTGTTCGAACTCGCTACGCTGCTGCTCAAGCATTCTTAACGCCTGAGTTATATCCTCAACTTTTCGCCTTGCTTCTGCTAGCGCCTCTTCTGATCTTAGGCGTTGCTCTAATAATTGCTTAAGTTCCTGTTCCAACATCTCAGTCGGTTGAGATGATTGCGATAACAATACCTCTAGCTCTTCTTTACGCTGCAGCTGCGCAGTCTGCGCCTGTTCCATACGTTGGATATTGTGCTGCAGACCACTGAGGCGAGTCTTTAAACCTTCGACACGAATGGCGAGCTGGTGCGCCTGGTCACGATGCTGATGGAGGCTTGTCCTATACTGTTGCAACTGTTCCTGCAAAGTATCACGCTCATCCTGTAAGCCCTTTCTATCAGCCTCCATTTTTTCAGCATTTTCCAATGCTGCATTTCTGTTCTTAGTCGCCGTTTCTATATCTGTCTCATCACTGGCAATTAGTTTTTTCGTTTCATCTAATTCAGCATCCAGGTCCTTCCCACGACTGGTAATATGCTCATGACGAGATTCACGCGCTGATATCTGGGCATTAATTTCATTTAAACGAGCATGTATCGTGTTTAATGAAACCTGAACTTCTTCTCTCTGTTGTTCGTTTGTCTGCAGCGTGTCACGTAAAGTTGCTAACTCAGTACTAATTGTTTCAGCTTTAGCTTCGTTATCAGCCAGTGTTTTCTGCAGATCACGAATACTATTTTCACGTGCTAACACACCCGTATTCGTATCTGTTTCACGACTGATACGTAACCAGTTCGATCCTAGCCAAATACCGTCTTTTGTAATAATACTTTCATCGTGCGATAGTGTATGACGCAATTTCAACGCATCATCAATGGTCTCAGCACAACGAATACCATGTAAAAAATGACTAAGTTCGACTGTAGAAGAGACATGGTTGACTAGCATGTCTGTTTTAGCACTGTCAGCAACAGTCGATTTTGCCGTCTCAATCAGAGAAAGGTTACTGTTTTCCAGAGAATTCAACGCTGCTGAATACTCGTCGATATCATCAACACAGATAGCTTCCAGGGTATCACCCAGTACAGTTTCTACCGCAAGCTCCCAACCACCCGTCACATCTAGTTTCTCTGCAAAACGAGCGTTTTTATTAATACCGCTTTTTTCCAGCCATTGTTGCGCAGCTTTATCTGTTTTACCTAATGCAGCTTCTTGCAATGCCTCCATCGAAGACAGACTTCCCTGACACTGATGGATACTACGGCGTACATCTGCAGACTGTTGCTCTACTGTTACAATTTGTTCACGCGCGCCACGAATCGTTGAAATGGCTGCTGATAGCTGTTGCTCGTGCTCTTCTTTTTCACTGGTCGATTTATTTAGCAATGTTTTTAGATCAGTGATCTGTTCTTCAAGGTTTTCACCTCGTAGACCCTGCTTTTCGACATCAATTTTTTGCAATCGCTGTTTTAGTTGTTCCACATGGCGTTCGAGCTGCTCCATTTTAGAACGCTCAATCTGCGCTTTCTGACTTTCAGCCGAATAACGCTGATTGATCTCATCCCAGGTTTGCTGCCAGGTGTGCATCGCCTGCTCAGCCTGCTGAAATTGTTCAGCACTTTCTTTTTCCTGCGCCTTCAAATTTTCGAGCCTGGGTTCTTCTTCTACCAGGTTTTGCTGAAATTCTTCGATTGCCTGTTTATCTGACTGAATAGCCTGGCTTGCATCTGACAACGCTGTCTGAATTTGTTCGAGGTCTGTTTGTTGACGTTGTAATAAATCCTGCTGATGTTTAATACTTTGTTCTTTGGCTGAAATTTCAGCACCTAAACGATAAAATTCTGCCTGTACATCATTGAGTATCTCATTCGATTCGGTACTCTCCTGACGAGAGGATTCAATTTTTGACTCTGTCGATCGCTGCTCACCGATCACCTGTTCGAGTGATGTTTCAGTACCTTGAATTTCTTTATCGCGAGTATCCAATTCGACTTTTAACTCGCGCCACTGCAACGTTAGATGCTCTGCTTTAAATTCACGTTCTTCCTGCTTTAATTCCTTGTAACGCTCAGCACTTCGACTCTGTCGTTGTAATCTTGATAATTGTTTATCAATTTCTTCACGTAGATCTGAAAGCCGTTCCAGATTCTCACGTGTGTGTCGAATGCGAGTTTCAGTTTCACGACGACGTTCTTTATACTTAGAGATTCCTGCCGCCTCTTCAAGAAAATTTCGCAACTCTTCTGGCTTGGCTTCGATCAAACGAGAGATCATACCTTGCTCGATAATGGCATAGCTACGCGGCCCTAAACCGGTGCCAAGAAAAAGATCAGCAACGTCACGTTTACGACATCGCGTCCCATTTAAGCTGTATTTTGACTGACCGTCACGAGATACCTGGCGCTTGACAGATATTTCAGCATAGTTAGCGTACTGACCGCCTAATTTACCTTCACTATTATCAAATAACAGTTCGACCATCGCAGTATCGATTGGCTTTCTAGATGATGAGCCATTAAAGATGACATCGTCCATGGACGCACCACGCAGGTGTTTGGCTGATGACTCTCCCATCACCCACCGAACTGCATCAATAGTGTTTGATTTACCACACCCGTTTGGACCAACAATACCCGTTAAATTACTAGGAAAATTGATAGTAGTTGGATCGACGAAGGACTTAAAACCAGAGAGTTTAATCTTGCTTAAACGCATTATTTTTTGTAGTTCACTTAGAGTTTTTGTAATTGTATGCAGCGTAGTTTACATGAGTAGGCGCGCTTGTTAAGTACGTTTAGCACTTCTTTTTTGGTAATATTTATCAAGGGTTACGATGAGTTTAACTAGCGTATGTAAGCTGCTGAAATTATTGAGACAGAAACATTAATTAACAATAATATTAGCTGTCAATAATATAAAATATCATCATATTTCTGTATAATGCCGGCAATATTAAATTGACCTAAAATAGAGATGCGAACATGGCAACCACGCCGAGTAAAGAACTGGAAACATTCGACAACCCTACCCCTGAGCGCGATTACACCATCCGTATCAGCCTGCCAGAGTTTACCTGTCTCTGCCCGAAGACGGGACAACCAGACTTTGCCACTCTAGATCTTGAATACGTGCCCGAGAATAGCTGCATCGAACTCAAATCTCTTAAATTATACATCTGGGCATTTCGTGATGAGGGTGCCTTTCATGAGGCCGTCACCAACGAGATCCTGTCTGATTTAGTCGCGGCTTGCTCACCCCGATTCATGCGCCTGACAGCCGAGTTTAATGTTCGCGGCGGTGTTTACACCACTGTTGTTGCTGAGCATAAAGATAGTAACTGGGTTGCACCTGCAGTCGTCACACTGCCTTAAATACAACTGAATTTGCCAGTGTCAATCTCTGTCTATCTCGGCATCGATGTCGGCACATCTGGTATTAGAGGATGTATCATTGATGACGACTGCATAAAACTAGTCAGCCATCAAATTGCTTTCGACACGCCACCTATTCATAGAGACGGCTGCAGTGAGCAAGATCCAAATATCTGGCTAGAGAAGCTTGATCATTTGATCACCAAAGTAAGTCGTGCATTACAAGACTTAAATAACGCTTATCAGATCAAGTCAATCGCTATTGACGGAACATCAGGCACGCTAATTGCCTGTAAGAAAGACGGTAGCCCACTATCTCCAGCTTTGATGTACAACGACCAACAAAGCTGGCAACAGGCCGAGATGATTAGCCGCTTTGCACCGACTCAGAGTGCCGTTCATGGCGCCAGTTCTTCTTTAGCCAAAGCTCTGTTATTGCTAGAAAGATATCCGGCTACTGAAATATTCTGTCATCAGGCTGACTGGCTGACTGCTTCACTTACCGGTCAATATAATATCAGCGATGAAAACAATTGCTTAAAACTAGGGTACGACAGCATCACACAATCATGGCCTGGCTGGTTACAAAACAATGATGAGAATACAACGATACCTGTAGAACTACTCCCTCAGGTGGTCTCTCCAGGAACAAGAATTGGTAAGGTCAAATCATCATTTATCAAAAAATATCAACTGGATGAAGATTGCCATATGGTAGCGGGAACAACCGACAGTAATGCCGCCGTACTTGCTACAGGTGCCGGTAAAATCGGCGATGCTGTTACGTCATTGGGTAGCACACTGGTACTCAAACTATTTTCAGATAAGCCTATCTTTAACCCGGAATACGGTATCTACAGCCATCGCTTAAATGGACACTGGTTAGTCGG
>WTCC01000231.1 GCA_013138755.1 Gammaproteobacteria bacterium | reverse complement strand
GTATTGTTTTCACTTATTACGACTCTTTCAGCTCTAGCGCGCGCTTATACACATCATTTTTGCTTTCACCCGTCAGCTTCACTACCAAACTCACTGATTGTTTGACCGGTAATTCATCAAGCAATATCGATAGATAATGATCGATCTGCGTCGAACTTTTTTGAACAGCAATATCGCCTTCAACAACGACTACTATCTCTCCTTTACGTTGATTATCATCCGCTTCCACAAAATCGATCAACATTGACAATTCCATTCTCTTTATCGTTTCAAACGTCTTGGTTATTTCTCTGGCAAAACCTACCCGCCTGGTATCACCAAATATTGTTTTCATATCTTTCAATGTTTCGACGATACGGTGACATGAGACATAAAAAATCATGGTTTGTCTTTGCGTGGCAAACTGCTCAAAAAAATGCAGTCGCGCGCCCTGCTTTGCTGGTGGAAAGCCTTCAAAAGAGAATGAGTCTGTTGCCAGACCCGCGGCACTCAATGCCGCTATCGCAGCGCACACACCAGGTATTGGTACAACTGACACCCCCCGGTCATGCGCTTGCGCTACCAAACGATACCCAGGGTCGCTAATCAACGGTGTACCGGCATCTGAGATAAGCGCAATTGATTTTCCAGCCTCTAACTCATCCAGCAGTTTTGAGGTCACTTTGTCTTCATTATGCTCATGATAGGCGACCAATTTCGATCTGATACCCAGGTGTGACAATAAGCGCTGACTGTGGCGAGTGTCTTCTGCGGCAATAATATCGACCTGTTCCAGCACTGAGATAGCCCGTAACGTTATGTCTGCTAAATTGCCTATTGGGGTGGCAACAAGATACAATGTCCTTGGCAAAACAACACTTAGCTGTCGGTTAGAGTGCACTGATTCAGGGTTATTTTCTGGAATATTCATTGACACTCTTAGACTCGCAAAACATACTTACTTTTTTCACAATAATAATAACTGATTATTTGATACTATCTTGAAACTTCATACATTAAAACTATTTTTACTGCTCTGTGCTGCAGCTCTTTCATCTTGTGGTGGCCAACAGGTAAAACCTGACGACGAATCAATTGATATTGCTCGTCCTGCTACCGAAAGACAGACGACCTTAGCTGAAGAAGCTGAAATCTTTGTTGCGCTTGCAGAAGACAGCGACACTGAGGCAGAGCAGCATATTTACCGCGCCCAGGCTGGTAAATTATTCGTCGACGCCGGTGACATAGAATCAGCAAGAAACCAGCTGGATAACCTAAAAGAGCTTTCTGAAAGCAAAGCGTTAACAGCCAGCATTTTATTACTTTCCGGAGAAATTGCCGTCGCTGAGAAAAACCTTCTATCAGCCAATGACATCATCGTTAAAATCAAGCCCGTTATCGATAAGCAAAAAAGCGACCTGCAAGAACTCAAAGCTAATTTCGACTACTTATCAGGTAATTACATGTCGGCCGTCAAGCGCCGCGTACAGCTTAATTCAACACTCAAAAATGATAAAAGCAAAAATCGAAACAGTCAGAAAATATGGGCAGCACTATCCAGTATGCCAACCGCACAACTCGCCAAACAACACAGCAAAAATCCGATTACATCAGGCTGGCTAGACCTGGCAAAATTGATGCGTTCTGGCCAACAGAACATAAGCCAACTCGAAGACAGTCTGCTCGACTGGGGCACCAACAATCCCACACACCCGTTCGGTAATACCTTCTTAAGTGACTTAATGGATGACTATCAGACAAGTGCCTCAGACAAAAAACACATCGCTGTTATACTGCCGATGCAGGGTCACCTGTCTACCGTAACCGCCACCATCAAAAACGGCTTATTAAGCGCGTATTACAACGATACAAACTCATTGGATAAACCGGTAATCAGCTTCTATGACAGCAGCAATGAGGAATTCACATTCCAACAGTTATACCAGCAAGCTCTCACGAATGGTGCGACTAACATCATTGGCCCTATCGACAAAATAACCATCAACCAGCTCAATCAACAGAGTGATTTTGATATCCCGATACTAACGCTGAACTATTCAGAGCACACCTTAATCCAAACTGAAAATCTTTTTCAGTTTGGTCTAGCCCCAGAAGATGAAGCAAATCAAGTTGCTGAACTCGCTATCAAACAAAATAAAATGCGGGCGGCCATATTCTATCCGGACAGCGAATGGGGCAAACGCTTAAAAAATGCATTCAGCTCACACTATGAATCTCTTGGCGGTGAAGTATTAACAACAACAGACTATGCAGCCGGCACCAACGACTACCGTCGTCCGGTCAGAAAGTTACTAAACCTCGATCTAAGTGCTATCCGTCGCAATAAAGTAGATAACACCATCGGCAAACGAACACAGAGTGAACCCTATCGTCGACAGGATATTGATATGATCTTCCTTGCTGCGACCCCTCGTTCTGCCAGAGGCATCATGCCAGCATTTAAGTTTCATCACGCTGGTGACCTCGCGGTTTATTCGACATCACATGTTTATACCGGAAAAATAAATCGCGAACTTAACCGCGACCTCAATGGACTTGTTTTTTGCGACCTACCCTGGATACTGCAAAACACTTCACCATTAGCCAAAACCTTTAGAAAAAACTGGCCACAACAAGAAAACTATACCCGTTTATTTGCGCTCGGTGTAGATGCTTATCATCTGATATACAACCTGGACTATCTAACTAACAATGATTACGCATTTTACGATGGCCAAACGGGGAACATACAACTAGATAGCTCTAATCGCATCACCAGAAAACTACTCTGGGCCAAGTTCAAAAAAGGCAAAGCCATTTATTTTGAGCCTGTGGTCGACGCCTCGTTATTAAGCACAGGCAATAGACTCTAGATTAACCGCTCAATAAGAATTGAAAGCTGAACATCTAAAAACAGGAGAAGATGCAGAAGCTGCCTGTTGTAAATATTTAAAGTCGCAGGGCCTGAAACTAATCGATAAGAACTTCAGCTGTCGCAATGGTGAAATCGATCTGATCATGCTGGACAATGAGACGCTTGTATTTGTTGAAGTGCGCTTCCGTAAAAACAATATGTTTGGCGGCGGATTAGAAAGTATCACGTACACAAAACAAAAAAAGCTACGGTATACGGCCGAATTATTTTTACAGCAAAACAGTCAGTATAAAAATGCGCGCTTTGATGTTGTTTCCATGTCCAAAAAGACTCAAACTGTGTTCAACAGGCAGCGTTACACTTTTAACTGGGTAACAAATGCGTTCTAAATTACTCTATCAATAGATATATTGGAGATTGAACTAAAGCTCTCCTCTGGCGTTTTACACTATGGATCTAATCTCACGAATAAATAAGAACTTTCAGGACAGTATCAGCACCAAACAATTAGCCGCTGATATGTTAGCAGAGCCTATCGCACAAGCTGCGCAGATTATTACCCAGTGCTTTTTAAACGGCGGCAAGATCTTATCCTGTGGAAATGGTGGCTCTGCTAGTGATGCACAGCACTTTTCTTCTGCAATGCTTAATCGTTTTGAAATGGAACGCCCTGGACTTCCGGCAATTGCACTAACGACAGATAACTCGACGGTTACCTCCATTGCCAATGATTATCACTACAATCAAATCTTTTCAAAACAGGTCGCCGCTTTAGGTCATGCTGGTGATATATTGCTCGCTATAAGTACGAGCGGTAACTCTGAAAACGTGGTTATGGCTGTCGATGCAGCTCATGATAGAGAGATGAATATCATCGCGTTAAGCGGCAAGTCCGGTGGAGAATTAGGTGAGCGACTGTCATTAAATGATATCGAGATACGTGTTCCTTCAGACTCAACTGCACGCATTCAGGAAGTTCATCTGCTGGTCATCCACTGTATCTGTGACCTTGTCGATCATCAGCTGATGGGGGGTTAGAAATAGTTGGCAGTTGGCAGTTGGCAGTTGGCAGTTGGCAGTTGGCAGTTGGCAGTTGGCAGTTGGCAGTTGGCAGTTGGCAGTTGGCAGTTGGCAGTTGGCAGTTGGCAG
>WTCC01000047.1 GCA_013138755.1 Gammaproteobacteria bacterium | reverse complement strand
ATTATTGACCCTTCTTCTAACAAACCATTCTCACATAAAAAAATCGTCAATGACTTTAATGCCAGCGTACATGGTAGCGAAGGTTCTGATACCCCCCATAAAGAAGATCTTCCCGTTTGCAAGGACTGTCACAGTAATAAAACCTACCACGCTGAATATGAGGAACAGGTAGAAGCTATGACCTTTCTCAAGGTCTGTGAGGAATGCCATCAATCCGGTGAATTTACCCAACGTTTTCATGACCATATCATCTACCGAACAACCAGGCGCCGTCCTTCCAGGGAAGTGGTCAAGTTATGCAGCACATGCCATGCTGACAAAAAATTAATGGATAGACATAAGCTTGATGTTGTAATCGGTTTTGCTAACACCTTTCATGCTAAGGCGCTGTTTTACGGGAATACTAAAGTACCAAACTGCCTAAACTGTCATGCCCCCTACCAGTTAGGTTTTTCGCCCCATAGAATCTCATCAAGAAAAAATATCGACTCGCCCACTAACCCGGAAAATAGACATGAGACCTGTAGCCAGTCAGGCTGTCATATTGATGCGAGTACAAACTTTGCCAGTGGTGGCTATGTTCATCCTTCATCGGAAAAAATCAAGATATCCAAAATCATAGGAACACAGGAAACTGATACCGAATCACAGCAACAAACAAGGTTTCAGAATAAGGTAATCGGCTGGATCCAGATGTTCTACAAGGCACTGATAATACTGGTCGTTGGAGGACTAGGCCTACATAGACTGCTCGATTTTCATGCTGCCAGACGTGAACGAAATAAGGGAGGACATTAAACATGAAATCAGAACATAATAGCGGACGCAAGATTGTACGGATGACAAAAAGTCAACGTATTCAACATGTCATCCTGTTTGTATCGACCACCCTGTTAGTACTGACCGGATTTATGCTTCAGGCAGATATGTGGTTAATCGAACTGTTTGGTGATTATGGTGAAATAGTGTTCGATATTCGCAGCTGGTTGCATCGTGCTTCCGGCGTCATCGTTTCTGCAGTATGCGTTTATCATTTGATTTATGTTATCACTACAAAAGAAGGGAAAAGCTGGGTAAGCGATATGCTGCCCCGCATCAGGGATGCTGTTGATGCATACCAGAACGTCATGTTCATGATTGGTTTTCGCAAACAAAAACCTAAACTGGACCGCTTTATGTATTTGGAAAAACTCGAATACTGGTCTGTATATTTTGGCATGACCATTGTGATTATTACCGGGATTATGATGTGGACAGAATACTTATGGCCAAAATTTTACCTTGAAGTGGCCAATGCTTTACATCTGGGCGAAGCCGTGCTCGCTACATTGGCCATTATTGTAGGACACATTTTTTCTGTTCATTACAACCCCCATGTTTACCCTATGAACAGAACATTTATTGACGGTATGATCTCAGAGGAAATGATGAAAGATGAACATGAGCTCTGGTATGAACGGGAAATGAAAAAGTCCGACGAACCAGCAGCTGGGACCAGCGACAATGACAAACACTAAACTTAAAAGCATCCTTAAAGACCTGATTATCGATATAACGATGCTGTTTATCTTTTTAATGCTGCTTAGTTTGACATTATGGATCCTGTGGATGTACTTTTTACGTGGCCCTATCGACATAGAAACCCGAGGTTATGTTTCAAAAACCTTAAAAGAAGCCGCTGTGCAGCCGACAGACATAGAAAAATACACGCTGCAACATTTCCATAACCTGGATGATGTGGTACTTAAAGGAATTCAGTATCCATCAAACTGTGTCACCTGTCATGGTGATTACCCGCATAATGAAACGCCAAAAGTGCGGGCGTTTTTCAATGCACATTCATGGTTCATTGACTGTGACGTATGTCATCGCGAAAATAACAAGCAGGAAAAAATCATCTATCAATGGCTGGACAATGAAACCGATGCTGCCTTATATAAACTCCAGGATGATCCCGGGATGTATACAGCTCGTATTGTTCCGCTTTTGTTTGAGAATGAAACAGAAAGTCGCCTGGATAAGCTGATCGATAATGATACCGTTTCCGCCTACCTGCTTACAGAAGACAAGCTGAGTGAGACCGAGCAAAGTGAAGCTATGGAAAAGATGCATCAGCCATTAATTAAGGATCCCGTCTCTTGTGATCAATGTCATACTGAAAATAGCATGTTTGAATTCAAAGACCTGCTTTACACAGACAACATGGCTACACACCTGAAGTCCTTTGATATTGGCACCATGATTGATGGCTACGAGGCTTTTCATTTGCCCAAAGTGCTGGAACCACGCAATTAATAAGGGGTGAATTACAGGGATGTAATTCATAAAAACCGGGTCAGAGAGCAATTAACGCTAATATTAGAAACAATTGCTCTCTGCCCAGGTTTACATTTACAGTAATGCCACCTGATGTAAAATGTACTTTTCTATACAAGCATAAACATTTCCTGTGATAACGATTAGAACAAATACAAAAAACAGGCTCGCAGCCATATTTATATTGTTTCTGCTGTTTGCAAATATGAAAAACAAAGACACCCATTGATTGAATTCACCTCAATCTATTCTTTTGTTTGAGGTGGCTACTATTAAAAAGACACTGATTATTCAGTTAAGGAATCTCTGAACAAGTCCCTCTAATAGATGAGATAATCAGCGGTATCACAATATAATCGATGGTGGTAATGCCCGATGAAACAACAGAGTTTCGCAACACTCGCTTATCAAAATAAAAAGATAGTCACAAAACGAGAAGCCTTTCTGAAAGAAATGGAGCAGGTTGTTCCATGGTCGCGCCTATTGAAGCTCATCGAGCCGCATTATCCAAAGAAAGGTAATGGTCGACCTCCCATTCCGATGGAAGTCATGTTACGAATCTACTTTCTTCAGCAGTGGTATGCACTTTCAGACCCGGCGGCAGAAGAAGCCCTCTATGACATGGAAAGTATGCGTCGTTTTTCTTTACTTGAATTAGGTGACGATGTGATACCGGATGAAAGTACTATTTTGAATTTTCGTCGGCTAATTGAAAAAGCATGATCTGAGTGTTGCCCTGTTCAATGATATCAATGCTTATCTTGTTGATAGAGGAATCAAAGTATCTAAAGGAAGCATGATTGATGCGAGTATTGTTCATGCTCCCGCATCTACTAAAAACAAAGAGAAGCAACGTGATGCAGAGATGCACTCAACCCGCAAAAATAACCAATACTACTTTGGCATGAAAAT
>WTCC01000126.1 GCA_013138755.1 Gammaproteobacteria bacterium | reverse complement strand
TCAGTCACAGTGTAGCCTGTTAGCTTCGGCCAACTAGACCTGACGCATGCCCCGCAACAGGTCAGCTTTAATGTCTTCGATATTTTCCAGACCGACTGCAATACGAATCAACCCATCCGATATACCTGCTTCAGCTCTTTGCTCTGGAGATAAGCGACCATGCGTCGTCGTAGCCGGATGAGTAATCGTAGACTTTGCATCGCCCAGATTCGCTGTGATTGAAAGTAGTCTAGTGGCATCAATTAATTGCCAGCCTTCTTGTTTGCCACCTTTTAACTCAAACGATAACAGACCACCGAAATCACTCTGTTGTTTTTTTGCCAACTCATGCTGTGGATGACTCGTCAGTCCAGGGTAATATACTTTTTCTACTTCAGGTTGCTGCTCCAGCCATTGCGCAAGTTCCAATGCAATCGCACTATGTGCCTTCATCCGTAATTCTAAAGTCTCAAGACCCTTTAAGAAAACCCAGGCATTAAAAGCACTCATGGTAGGGCCAGCAGTACGTAAAAACCCATACACCCCTTCACCCACGACATCTTTCGTTCCACATACCGCACCACCGACACAGCGCCCCTGGCCATCTATATATTTGGTGGCCGAGTGGATAACGATGTCTGCACCGAGCGCTAAAGGCTGCTGTAATGCCGGCGTGCAAAAACAATTATCAACTGCTAACAAACAACCATGCTTATGTGCGATTTCGGCTAAGGCTGAAATATCCACCAACTCCGTTAGAGGGTTTGATGGGGTCTCTAGAAACAATAGTTTTGTCTCAGGCTTTATCGCCTTTTCCCAGGCAGACAGATCAGATAATTCAACAAATGTTGTTTCGATACCTAATTTTGCGACGATGTTGTTTAATAACACGGTGGTTGTTCCAAAGATGCTACGCGATGAAACGAGATGGTCACCGGTCTGCAACAGACCTAGAATTGTTGCCGTAATAGCAGACATACCGGAAGCCGTCGCCACACAGCACTCTGCACCTTCTAAGGATGCCAAGCGTTGTTCAAATGTTCTTACAGTCGGGTTGGTGAAACGTGAATAGATATTTCCCGGCTGCTCTCCAGAAAATCGCGCTGCCGCCTCTGCCGCAGATGAAAACACATAACTGGATGTTAGAAATATTGGCTCACTGTGTTCACCTTCTGGCGTGCGCAGGTGTCCTTCACGAACAGCACGTGTGGCAAAACCAAACTCAGATCTGCTTGTATCATCGTTTTCTTTCTTCGACATCTTATAACCTTTGCGTCTTTTCTTACTTCGATTATTCTTCTATCAGCACTTCGCTGCCGACTTCGACCAGCCTGTATAAATCGACCACATCTTCGTTTCGCATTCGGATACAGCCAATAGAACTGGGCGACCCTATACTGACTTCATCATTGGTGCCATGTATATAGATATAACGCTGATAGGTGTCAACATACCCGCCATGATTACGACCTGGCTCCATTCCATCCAGCCACAGAATACGGCTCATTATGACATCATCAGGTAGTTCTACACCACGCTCTTTACATTCATCAAGATTGCCATGTGGAACTCGTCCGATAAACACTTCATTTACTGGCATCGCTCCACCAATTTTAACTTTGATACGGTGCAAACCGAGTGGCGTCTTCTCGCTACCATTTGTATTACCAGTGCCATATTTTGATGTCGACACAGGATATTTCTGCAACAACTTACCATCATCATCATGCAAATCGAGCTGCTGGTTGGTCACATTAATTGTTATTGAATTCACGTCTATACCATAATACTGATTATGCTTAAGTATCACACAGTTGTGAGCATAATCAATAGACAATGAATATTGTCTATTGATTAAATTTTTCTTGATCAGCTGGGTATTACGCCCAACCAATCTACACAGGCTATTACTTGAGCTCTATCGTGCCATTAACACGAACACTAAGGGTTCGGTCGCCTGCAGCCACCTTAGGAGAAACCACGGAAGAGGATTCAGCCATCATAACTGAACTTCTATATCTAGGTTGAATAGGACTAGTCGAGGTCGATACATGCATCGTGACAATCTTATAGCCATCATGTTTTAACTTATTAGCAATTTGACTAGCACGCTTATCATACGCAGATAATGCCTGATCAATTAATTGCTGCGTTTCCTGTTCTCGCTTGTCGCGTGATACGTCGAATGTAATTCCTGTTAAATTTAACTGTTGCTGCAACTGCCCTAGTACTTCACTCATCAAAGACATGTTAGTTGATTCCAGCTTAATCGACTGCTTCACCCGCCAGGCTATGATCTGGCTTTTTTTATAAACCGGGCTCGTTGAATAACTTTCTGTTTCAACTTTAATGTCTGCATATTGTTTTAACTGCAGCAACGCCCAATTAATTTTTTTATTAACCTTGTCACTTAATGACGCTGCTTTAGAACCTTCTTCCTGCGCAAACAAGGAAACGATCATGGTGTCATTATCAACTTCTGCCGAGGCGGTAGCATCTAAACTTATCTGATTGTAATCCTTAACAGCTTCATGGGCATAGAGGTTAGATGACAACAGCAGTGTTACAATGACGGCGAAATAGCTTAGTGGTTTCATGTGGAATTCCTAATAAGAAAAGTCTGAATATTAATATTGTTCACTCAGACCGTTAAAGGGAACACTAGTTCGAGACAAGCTCAAAGAGAGCTCAACACGGTTTATCAGCAAATAATAACTGACCGATAAGTTTACAACTGCTCAGTAGCTTCTTCGTTCTGCACCTGTTTCGCTGTATTATTGCGCCTATCAGACAGACGTTCAAAATAATTATCGTCTATATCCTGCGTGACATAAACACCATCAAAACAAGAACAATCAAAGACTTTTATCTCTTCGTTGCCTTTTTGTACAGCGGTAATTAAATCATCTAAATCTTGGTAGACAAGCCAATCCGCACCGATAACCTTGGTTATCTCTTCTACTGTACGATCATGTGCTACAAATTCGGCATGTGATGCCATATCGATACCATAGACATTCGGATATCTCACAGGTGGCGCTGCCGATGCCATGTAAACTTTCTTTGCGCCTGCTTCACGTGCCATCTGTACTATCTGTTTAGATGTCGTACCACGTACGATAGAGTCATCAACCAACAGAACATTTTTTCCTTCGAATTCCAGCCCTATTGGATTCAGTTTCTGACGCACAGATTTTTTACGTTCCTGCTGACCCGGCATAATGAAAGTACGGCCGATATAACGATTTTTAATAAAACCTTCACGATACTTAACATTGAGATGATAAGCCACTTCTAAGGCAGTACTTCGACTAGTATCAGGAATCGGAATAACGACATCGATATCGTGCTCAGGCATCTCACGCAGAATTTTCTGCACCAGCATCTGACCCATACGCAAACGTGACTTATAGACTGATACACCATCGATTATCGAATCAGGCCGAGCAAAATAAACATACTCAAAAATACATGGCGTCAACTTAGGATTTTCGGCGCATTGCTGGCTGAAAAATTCCCCAGCCTCACTGATGAAAATAGCTTCACCTGGTACTATATCTCTTACTAGTTCAAATCCCTGTGACTGGAGTGCTACGCTTTCAGAAGCCACCATGTAATCATCACCCTGATCAGTCTTACGGATGCCATAGACCAGTGGACGAATCCCGTTAGGGTCACGAAATGCCAAAACACCTTTGCCGACAACCAGAGCAACGACAGCATAACCGCCACGACAGCGACCATGCAGCGCAGACACCGCAGTAAAAACATCATGGTGATTAAAATTCGGCTTGGCGTTTACCTGCAATTCATGTGCGAAGACATTCAACAATACTTCTGTGTCTGATTCTGTATTTAGATGTCGCAGTTCAGTTTGAAATAGCTCTTCTTTTAACTGCTCTGCATTTGTGAGGTTACCGTTATGCGCCAGAGCGATGCCATAGGGAGAGTTAACATATAATGGCTGAGCTTCTGCTGACGACGAAGTACCTGCTGTAGGGTAACGTGCATGTGCAATACCCATCTTGCCAAGTAATTTTTCCATGTGCTTCTTGTAAAACACATCACGCACCAGACCATTACCTTTTCGCATATAAAAACGACCATTTTCACAAGTCGTGATACCTGCTGAATCCTGCCCACGATGCTGCAGAACAGACAACGATTCATATAGATCAAGATTTACTGCACTGTGTGCAACGATTGCGGATATACCACACATATAAAATTACTCTCTACGGTGCTGAAGGAGCAGGAGCAGGAGAATAAGAAAGACTTAGATCTTCTGGAATATACCCCTGAATAACAATCGCTGCACTCTCAAACCACTCTAACAGCAAGGACGACTGCCACCAATCAGCTTCAGGCAGAGGTGTCATACCGCCGATAACGACAAACACGACGACGATTAGTCCACCTCGCAACACACCAAAAAATACGCCGAATACACGATCGGCGCCCGACAGTCCGGTTTTTTTCACAACCTGAGCCACCAGCATGTTAATCAATGCGCCTAGCATTAATGACAACACGAATAACACGCCAAAGCCGATCGCCTGACGCACTGCCTCTGATTCAATACTGAAAGGCAGAACAGCCGCTAACTTGGGTGCAAATGTAGCCGCCAGCCAGATTGCGATAATCCAGGTAGTTAATGATATAGCTTCTTTAACAAAGCCTCGTATTAAACTGAATAACGCTGAAAGACAAATTACGAAAATAACGACTACGTCAACGACTGTCATGAGAACCACATCTATTTATTTAAAGTTGGCATTATACGCGTTTGTTCTATGGCTGAAAACATTGATCCATCTAAATAACAGCAGTAAATGATTTCATCCCGAATCGACACAATCACGAGCAAACGCTAAGGATGATTAACGATATATCCGTCAATTTTTTGATGTTTTTTAACATTCTTTTTAATTTTCTCGAGCAAGCTGTATTCCAGCTCAGGGCCGATTCGCACCTTATAGCTCGTTTTTCCTTTGGACTGTACTTTGTGAACAAAAGTCGTGTAGCCGGCTTTCTTCAATTTATCCCGCATTTTTCCTGCATTTTCAGCGGTAGCAAACGTACCCACTTGCAGAGCAAAGGATTTAATCGGTTTTTTATGAACTTCTTTAGGGTCTGCCTTAAGCACCTCAGCCTGACTCGTTTTAATCTTTTCTAGCGGCGTAGGTATCGGCTTAAGCTTTTTCTGCGATAATGGAGTGAATGTTGGCTTATCTTTGATTTCGATGTCTCGCGCCTGCCTGGTTTTATAACCAGAACCATCAAGCAAAGCCGGAATAAAAATAACGCCCAGAGTAACCAGAACAATCGCACCGACAATGCGTTGCTGTAACGGAGCTTCCATTAATTTATAAACTCCGCAATGTTTTGATTAAACATGGTCATCATTATCTGATTGTACAAAAAACTGCATGGCTTCAGCAACGGTGTGAAATGAGCCAAAAATAATAATACGATCATCTTCACTAGCCTTTAACAGAACCAGTTCACAGGCTTCTACCACCGTATCAGCCTGTATTGTACACTGATTCATAAGCTTTTCCCGTCCTAATTCAGCCAACGTTTCGACATCAAGTCCGCGGTTTATGTTTTCCAGCCCGGCGAAACACCAGCAATCTATTTCTGCTGAAACTGCCTTCAATACGCCAGAAACATCCTTGTCCTCCAGCATAGCAACGATGGCCCAGGTTTTATTTTTTTCCACAGACGGTAATGCTTTAATCTGGGCAGCTAAACTTTCAGCAGCCTGTAAGTTATGAGCCACATCGGTAAAAACCTGTGGTGCCACATTAAGTTGCTGGAATCGACCTGGTAAGTTTATATGACTCAAACCTGACGCTATTACACGATTAAACTGTTCTGGGTTTGCCTTCAGGTCGGTTAACAATAAACCCTGCTCTTGAAGAGCCTGCAAAGCGACGATAGCAGTAGCAGCATTTGATTTTTGAAAAACTCCCTGCAAAGAAAGTTTGGGTAAATCGATGACATCACCGTAAAGACTTCGCAACATCCATGTATCGCATAAATTCTCGTCATCGTTCACTGTTATTACAGCTTCATAATCGCGCCCAATCTGAATAAGCTCACACTGCTGTTGATTCGCAACATTTATAACACTAGCAGGCGGTTTACTATCACCGCAGATAAGAGGCCTTCCATGTCTGGCAACTCCCGCTTTTTCATAACCAATCGACTCCCTGTCGTCACCCAACCAATCGACATGATCTATTGCAATAGAAGTTAATACACTGACATCGGCATCCATTAGATTGACCGCATCTAATCGCCCGCCAAGACCAACTTCCAGGATAACGAGGTCTGGCTGCTCTCTAAAAAATATATCGACAGCGGCCAGAGTACCAAACTCGAAATAGGTTAATGACACATCACTACGCGCCTGATCGATACGTTCGAAAGCTTCACACAAAACGTCATCATCGACAGGCTTTGCGTTTATTTTTATGCGTTCGTTATAGTGAAATATGTGTGGTGATGTATAACTACAGACTTTTAAGCCTGCTGCCAATGCGATTGCTTCCAGCATCGCTACAACAGAGCCCTTTCCATTAGTCCCGGCAACGGTGATAAGCGGGCATTTAAAAGAAGACGATAGTCCAGCTCGAATTAAAACTGTGGAAACCCGTTCAAGTCCCAGATCAATTTCTACAGGGTTGAGTGTTTCCTGCCAACTAAGCCAGTCGTGAAGGTTGCTAAAGCGCATCGTGTATCAGATAGAAAATTTAAGCGTCCGCCTTCGCGAAAAGTTTGCCGCTACTGCAGGCACTGCAGCGAGCCGTATCCTTGCTTAAGCGGTTTGTGTTGCAGGCTTGTTAGATAACATTAACACCAGACTGGCAATTTTATCGCGAAGGTCACGACGGTCTATCACCATATCGATAGCACCGTGTTCTAACAGAAACTCACTGCGCTGAAAACCTTCGGGTAATTTTTCGCCAACGGTCTGTTCGATAACACGTGGTCCGGCAAAACCAATTAATGCTTTTGGCTCAGCGATATGGATATCACCCAGCATAGCAAAACTCGCTGAAACACCACCCATGGTTGGATCTGTCAATACAGAGATATAAGGGATTTTATTCTTCGCGAGCTTAGCTAAAACTGCGCTGGTTTTTGCCATCTGCATCAATGAAAACAATGCTTCTTGCATACGTGCACCACCTGATGCAGAAAAACAGATAAACGGAATCTTTTCTTCTAATGCAACAGTTGCCGCTTGTAGAAAACGCTCACCGACAACAGCACCCATTGACCCACCCATAAAACGAAAATCAAAAGCAGCTACTACAACAGGCACACCTTTTACTTTGCCTTTTAACGCAATCAGTGCGTCTTTCTCACCCGTATTTTTTTGCGCCTGCAGCAAACGGTCTTTATATTTTTTGCTGTCTTTAAATTTGTATTTATCATACGGTGTTAGATTAGCACCGATTTCTTCAGTCGGAGAATCATCGAGGAACATCTCCAGACGTTTGCGACCAAAGACTCGCATGTGATGATTACATTTAGGACAGACATCAAGATTACGTTCCAGCTCAGCACGATATAAAACAGCGTTACAGGAAGTACATTTTGTCCACAAGCCTTCAGGCACACCGCGTTTCGTACTGCTATCGGTGCGAATACTTGTTGGCATTAATTTTTCAAACCAGCTCATTATAGGTACCCATAGAATTTATGTTTACTGTAGTGTCTTGCACAACAACGCAGGTCATATCGAAATGTTCCATCTAAATTATTGTTTTTAACAGCCTTTGCTGACGATAAACATCAGCTATCCAAAGCGCTCCTCATAGAAGCAAGTATATCACTGATTTTTTTGATGATTATAGCCCTTTCTGGTTCCGTATTACCATCGTTTAAAGTCATATTTTTAACCAGCACACTACCCACCACCACGGCATCGGAGCAAGTCGCAACTTTAGCTGCTGATTCAGCGTCACTGATGCCAAAACCAACGCCTATGGGTAGATCAATAATTTCTTTAATCTTAGCAACTTTTGTCTCAACGCTAGAAATATCCAGTGTTGCCGCGCCCGTTACCCCTTTAAGAGAAACATAATAAACAAAACCACTAGCAACTGCAGCAACCTTTTTAATACGTTCCTGTGTGCTTGTTGGCGCCAGTAAAAAAATGGGATCCAGACCTTCTGCTTTTAAAGCCGGAACGTAATCACCTGCTTCGACTGGGGGCATATCAACTGTGATCACACCATCAATGCCACATGCAGCTGCTTGTTGAGCAAATGACTGGTAACCCATCACTTCGATGGGATTGAGATAACCCATTACGATTATTGGCGTTCTATCATCTGTCTGACGAAACTCACCCACCAGTGAGAATACATCATGCATGCTGGTGTTGTGCGCTAGCGAACGCTCCGCCGCAGCCTGAATAACCGGGCCATCTGCCATAGGATCAGAAAATGGTGCGCCTAATTCAATGATATCTGCACCTGCTTTAACCATCGCATGCATCAATGGCAAGGTGGTTTCTGGTGATGGATCGGCCGCCATCACATAAGGAATCAGTGCTGTTTTTGAATTCGTTTTTAACTCAGCAAAGCGCGCTGCTAATCGACTCACTATATCTTACCTACAACTTTATGCCGTCAATGTCGGCGATGGTATTAATGTCTTTATCGCCACGACCGGACAGATTAATTATGATGCGCTGCTCAGGTTTCATGGTTGCTGCCAACTTCATTCCATAGGCGACAGCATGGCTTGATTCCAGTGCTGGAATAATACCTTCAACACGCGTTAGAGTATGAAATGCCTCAAGTGCTTCGGTGTCCGTCGCCGCCACGTAGTTAACACGGCCAATGTCTTTTAACCATGCATGCTCAGGACCTACACCCGGGTAATCCAAACCCGCAGAAACTGAATGTGTTTCTATAATCTGGCCATTGTTATCTTCCATCAGGTATGTTCGATTACCATGTAACACCCCGGGTCGACCAGAACACAATGGTGCTGCGTGACTGCCCGTCTCCACGCCCAGACCACCACCCTCGACACCATACATCACCACTGATTCATCGGCGAGAAATGGGTGGAACAAACCGATAGCATTAGAACCGCCTCCGACACAGGCTACGAGAGCATCCGGCAAACAACCACACTGCTCCTGCATCTGACTTTTTGCTTCACGACCAATAATAGTCTGGAAGTCTCTTACCATAGCAGGATATGGATGCGGGCCAGCTACAGTACCGATGATATAAAACGTGTCATCTACATTGGTCACCCAGTCACGCATGGCTTCATTGAGCGCGTCTTTAAGCGTTTTAGAGCCGGACTCTACAGCAACCACCTTCGCACCCAACAACTTCATACGATAAACATTAGGCGCTTGACGAATGATGTCCTCAGCCCCCATATAGACGACACATTCCATTCCAAAACGTGCAGCTACTGTCGCTGAGGCGACGCCATGTTGACCCGCCCCGGTTTCAGCGATGATGCGTTTTTTGCCCATCATCTTAGCCAACAAACCCTGACCGATGGTGTTATTAATCTTGTGCGCACCCGTATGATTCAGATCTTCTCGTTTGAGGTAAATTTTCGCGCCACCAGCACGCTCAGTTAATTGTTCAGCAAAATAAAGCGGGCTGGGTCTGCCAACGTACTGCGCAAGATCCTCATCAAACTGAGCCTGAAATGCTTTATCAGTTTTTGCTTTTTCATAAGCATCACGTAACTCATCTAATGCCTGCATCAGCGTTTCTGACGCGAAAATTCCGCCATAGACACCAAAGTGACCATACTCATCCGGCATAGCGGAGTAATCTGGAGTAACTGCTTTTTCTTTTACCTGTGTCATATTTCTACCTGATCATTGCTGACCTTTATGGTGCATACTATTTGTACGTCTGTCAGTGCATGAGGCTTTATACAAGCTTATTCATAAAGGCTGATATTTTTTCTTTATCTTTTATTCCTGGAGAGCTTTCTACGCCGCTACTCACATCGACAGCAAACGGCCGCACTATCTCTATCGCCTGTGCGACATTGTCGACGGTTAAACCGCCGGCAAGTATGATCGGCTTAGCGATACCACTAACGGATGACCAGTCAAAGGTATCACCCGTACCACCTGCTTCACCAGGAGCATGGCCATCTAACAATAATGCTTTCGCCGTGGCATATGTCGTCACGCTTCTGTTTAGATAGTCCGCATCGCAAGCCGGATCTTTCATTCCTAATGCTTTGATATACGGTAACTTAAATTGTTCACAAAAATCAACTGTTTCACTACCATGAAACTGAATCAGATCAATCTCCACCTGTTGTAAAACTGATTGTATAAACAGCTTTTCTGCATCTTTAAACAGGGCGACGCGAGTAACAAATGGAGGAGTAATCTGACTGATTTCTGCTGCCTGCGTATTAGTCACAAAACGTGGACTTTTTTCGTAGAATACCAACCCAATTGCATCAGCGCCTGCATCAACTGCAAACCGAGCATCATCGCTTCTCGTAATACCGCAAATTTTAACACGTGTGCGCATAAAACTACTTCAGAATTAATTAATGTTGGGCAACCAACCACTATCAGGCAGGCCACATTCTTTTGGGTATTCTACATTAACCAGATACAAACCGGCGGGGGAGGCTGTCATACCCGCGCATTTCCTATCCTGCCCTACAAGAATTTCACGCATCCAGTCAATTGACTGCTCTCCTCGCCCTATCACCATCAACGTACCCATGATATTTCTAACCATATGGTGCAAAAAAGCATTCGCTTTAATATCAAGTATCAGATAATCACGCTGGCGGGTGACACTGATTTTTTGCATAACACGAATAGCATGATTGGCCTGGCAACGTGAGGAACGAAAAGCCGAAAAATCATGCTCACCCAACAGATGCTGTGCCGCCGCATTCATCGCATCCTCATCAAATTTCTCGTAAGACCAGGCAACATTTTTCTGAAAAACTGCCGAGCGTATTCTTCGATTAAACAATATATAACGATAACTTCTCGATATTGCACTGAAACGTGCACTGAAGTCATCACTGACCTGCCGTACCCAATGAACAGCAATATCCGAAGGTAGATTAGTATTAGCACCCAGCATCCAGGCTTTTAATTCACGTTGCACCGTCGTATCAAAATGCACTACCTGACCCGTTGCATGCACCCCTGTGTCCGTTCTACCCGCACAGGTCAAACGTATTGGCTCATTGGCAACAATTGATACTGCCTTTTCCAGCTCGCCCTGCACCGTGCGCGTACCATGCGATTGCATCTGATAACCACTGAACATACTGCCGTT
>WTCC01000175.1 GCA_013138755.1 Gammaproteobacteria bacterium | reverse complement strand
TTGGAATCGCAGCTGGTTAAAACGGGGGTCAGTACAAGCAGGCAGACGGGCAGTAATAATTTCATAGGTACTATTCTTTGACGGCAATTAGGATGTTTTTTTATCCATTTAAAATTAGAGATAATCTATTATTTCAGGTTATCACTTTCTATTTTTACATGTTAAATATTTTTAGTCGCATTTGTATGCAATGCCACGACTATAAATCATATCGGGTTCTCTAAAGCCACCTTCGACATATTGCGTATTAATAAATGCGAGATTGTTAGCCCGGTATTCATCATAAGCCAGTTGTTTCATAGCAGCTTGAGCCTGTATTTCATTTTTCCGCCGATTGAGATCTTTATTTACTTCGTATTCGGCCTTAACCTCGCCAAGTCTATCGCAATCATCTAAGGACTTGTTTACTCTTGTGTGAGAGGTAACTTGAGCGGGTTGTTTGGTGATTTCTGGTGAACAGCCTGATAGCCAGATGATGCTGCCTGCAGCTAATAAAATTTTGTGGCTTTTCATATCTTTTGTGTTTAATAAGTTCTGATATGTTATGTATTGTGAGTCAACAAAATTTGTGTGCACTGTTTACGAAAAAATGCTGAAACGTAGACGCTTAAGGCGCGTATAGTAGTTATTAGAAAACGATTTGTATAATGCAATAATTGATTGCCGTGATACCTTAATTGCATCAAGTATACATTTGTTTCCAGTGTCAGAAATAAGGTGATGTCGGAAATAGCCCTGCTTAATCCTTCATGCTTCCATCAATACCGGGAAATAGTGTTTAATTAGATCCTGGTTACGTTGAGTTACTTCCGTTTCTATCTCACACACGTGCTGCATAAATGCCTCTGCGGCTGGTGCGAGCATACGGTCGCGTCTGTAAATAAAGCCATAGCGGACTTTCATCCACGGTTGTTGGAAATTAAGAACTTTAAATTCCCCGCTCTTCAGCCACGGCTCGATCTGTACCGGCGTTGCGGCTGAGAACGCATTACTTCCGGCCACGATGACTCTGGCTGCTGTTTGATCTTCTGCATTGATTGAGGGGGTAAGGTCGCCGCTTTTCTTATCCAGACTCGTTTTTCCTGGAAATACGGCTGCCATTTCGGGAGGCAGGTGGCTGGTTGCTACAGGATAGGCATCAAGATCGGATTTTGACAGGTTTTCCAGTTCCAGCAGGGGGTGACCACAGCGGCAAAAAAACACAAAATCATGATCCGCTACGGGATCCATCTGAAGCTGTTTATTCTCTTCTTTATAGTAGATACCTGCCAAACCTATGTCCACGCGTCTATCCAGTACCATGTTTTCAATGTTGCGCCAGTTTTCTACTCTGACCTGGCAGTGCAGGTCCGGGTGTAAGCGAACCAGCTCGGCAACGGCCCTGCAGCCTGATGTCTCAGCGGCAATAATCCCCATAGCAATCGAAATACTGCCGATATCAAATTGTTTAAGCAGTCGGGTCTCCCTCTCTATCTCATGCGCCTCGATCAGCATAGTATCAGCCCGTCTCAGAAGAGCTTTGCCGTATATCGTCGGTTTGATGCCAGATGTTTGGCGATCGAAGAGTGTTACCCCTAGTGATGCTTCCAGATTCTGGATGCTTCGTGAAAAAGCAGGTTGTGAAAGGTGCTGCGCAACCGCAGCGCGTCTGAAACTACCGTGTTCCTGCAGTGCCAGCGCGTTCGCCAATTGGTTTAACGTGATCATGATGCAAATAAGGTATCACATGCAAGTAATTATTGCATTATGCAAATCAGTTTCTAATCACTACTATATGCGACTAATGATGTATTGGCGCTAGTACTCCAACAACATTGTATTGACGGGTTCAGTTGTCCTGGTTTCTATCACTGCCATTGCCCCTGGCACCTCACTGCCTGAACTTTTTGTTTCAATGCGCTCAATAAAGGATGGCGAGGCTGAACTGGTAATTGGAAATATTTTTGGATCAAATGCATTTAATATGCTGATTGTTGTCAGTATACTGGCCCTTATTACACCGATTACCGCAGATGAAGTGGTTATGGAGCTTGGTTTAAAGATACTTGCCGTCGCTTCTTCCATTTTCTTTGTAACCGGGCTGGCGCGGCACGTGATGCGATGGGAAGGCTTGTTGATGTTATTGTTTTTCCTGTTTTTTGCCGTGAAGCTAATGAATTTTATTTAGGCTTGGCTGGCAGAATTTCACTCTTTTAGCGCTGTAATATTTAAAATATTTGTAACTATTCAGCGTACACAAAAACCAAAAGATTATCACCACGAAGAGCACGAAGCACACGAAGGAAGGTTTAAGCAGTTTTAATCAATGAAAAAATGCTTATATGAATGTATTATGCTTCAAAAATATACCTGATTACCCATAAGTTTCCGCCAATTTCAGAAGTCTGCTCGGCATAGGTGGTGTTCTTAATGCAATGTAGGCAAAGCGAGGTATCATATCTTTGAGTTGAAATCGTCTGTTATAACGATAACAAAACTCAGCAAGATAACGTGGTAGATGCTTTGGGTTGATTGCATGATAAGTGCCCGTCATTGCATTTTTAACATTGCCAATCATGGTGTTCACCCAGGCGAACTCTTTTTTTGTGACACTTTGATACCCACCGCCGGTTATAAGGCTTATA
Source organism: Gammaproteobacteria bacterium (assembly GCA_013138755.1). GTDB lineage: Bacteria > Pseudomonadota > Gammaproteobacteria > SZUA-229 > SZUA-229. The sequence goes on along the minus strand of WTCC01000175.1, from coordinate 2,075 downwards.
TGATGACACCTTGCATCACGTACGGCTGAAAAACAATGTAATCCATCTGAAATAATCGTGCTATCCGGTTGCAAATGATGCCTGGCCCAACGTGATATTTCGGTGAGTCGGAAGCCTTTGACTACATTCATGTTCATTGCAATCGGACGGCCTTCTTCATTGAGTGAAACGGCCGCAACAAATGGCACTTTATTGGTTGAGCCTCGCCCTCTTTTTCCGTCATGACGCTCACCACCCCAGTAAACATCATCTAACTGGATGACTCCACCAAGCTGCTTGCGATCATCTCGTTCCTTCATCACCTGCATAATCTTGTGTTTCATGCTCCATGCCGTGTTGTAAGAAACACCTATTTCTCGTTTAAGTGCTAAAGCTGACAGGCCTGTTTTAGACTGTGTGATTAAATACATGGCCAAAAACCACTTTGTTAAAGGGAGTTTGGTCTGTTCAAAGATGGTTCCGCTAATCAAGGATGTTTGGTGGTGGCACTTATTACACTGATAGAGTTTTCTTGCTTTTAAAAAACAATAGTGATGGCAGCCACACTCAAGGCATTTAAACCCTGTTGGCCAGCGCAATTTAAATAAGGCTTCGTAACATTGGCTTTCTGTTCCATAGTCTTGAAACAACTCAATTAAGCTATAGCCCACCTGAAACTGTACTTTATTTTTACTCATGGCCTTACCTCCAATATTCACATTTATTAGAGTTTTGTTTTCCTGTAAAGTTGCGGAAACTTATACGTAATCAGGTAATTTTTTAAGTCTGCCTGTTTTATTAACCATGGCTAGTTAGGGAACCTCTGATTAAGTCGTGGATGTCGCATCCATGCACTACTGTCCGGAATAAATGAACGGTAAGAGCATAAAACAGCCTTTCATTCATACATTTATAAATACAAACTCAAATTGAGACTTAAAATACAATAGCATCTCGTTGATACTGTTTTTGTAGCTCCTGTGTTTCACAAACCGATATGTACCGGGATTACCTGTCTGAGACACGCCGTCCAGAAAGATAAAAACATGGCCTCCATGTAGGCTCCGCTTTCGCATCCCTGCGAAAGAGGGTCTCACACAGGTAATCCCGATCCACGTCTCCCGCCAGCTGTCTCTGTAAGCGGTTATTACTACTGTCTTTTTGTACTCCTGAGAGATCTGGACTGGTGCAGCCTGCCTGAAAGCCTCGGTCGCAGGGATGCGAACGTGGAGCCTACATGGAGGTATTCACGGCGACTTTCAGGCAGGCTGCACCAATTCAGGTCTCGGCCCCTGATACAATAGTCGACCTCTTGTATTACTGATCTACTTGATAATTTAATTTATTTCGGACAGTAGTGCGCATCCCTGCGGCTGACGGTCTCAGTAAGGTGCTCCCGATCCATGTCTCCAGGTATTATTGTAGGACAGCAATGGCTATTAAGCTGCTTTTTGCGTATATGAACAACTCAGCAATTGATATAATCACGCTTCAGTTAAATCCGAATTGTATAATCGTATGTCCACTCAAAAAAAAGCGGTCGCCCTGATATCAGGCGGCCTTGATTCATTACTTGCCGCCAGATTAATGCTTGAACAGGGCATCCATGTTGAAGGCATTAACTTTTACACTGGTTTTTGTGTAGAAGGCCATACTCACGCCATTCGAAAAAAAGACAAGGCCAAACCCAAACGCAATAACGCTTTATGGAGCGCAGAGCAACTCGGCATAAAATTACATATTGTTGACATTATTGAAGAATACAAAGATGTGTTAATCAACCCTAAGCATGGTTATGGCGCGAACATGAACCCCTGCCTGGATTGCAAAATCTTCATGGTCAAAAAGGCCCGGCAGTGGATGGAAGAAAACGACTTCGATTTCATTATCACCGGCGAAGTGGTCGGCCAGCGCCCGATGTCGCAGCGCAAAGATTTGCTGCCGGTGGTCGTACGCGAATCCGGTGCTGATGATTTATTGCTGCGCCCGCTGTGCGCACAAAATCTTGCAGCTACTTTGCCCGAGCGCGAAGGCTGGGTAGACAGAGAAAAATTACTCGACTACTCCGGTCGCAACCGCAAACCGCAAATGGCGCT
>WTCC01000173.1 GCA_013138755.1 Gammaproteobacteria bacterium | reverse complement strand
GCGGTTTCAAGTTTTCTGGAAACGCCCATGAACGGACACAGGCCAAGAAATTTAACCAGAACGAAGTTGTTAACTAATATGGTACTCAGCAGGATGAGTGCGTATTCTGTCATGCACGCATTCTATCAGATTGCAGCTATGGATTTTGTTGATTTATATTAAAGAAATCTCAACAAAATCAATGAAGAAAGTAAGTTTATATTGTCTGGTCGCTTGAAGTAAAAAAGCGTTTTTCACCGCAGAGGCGCGGAGACGCAGAGAAAAACTTTTTTATTTTGTTTGTAGCGCCGTAGGCGCCACAAACAAAATAATCCTCTGCGTCTCCGCGGTGAAATGTTTTTGATCTTTAGTTTGGTGGGGACAATGCCCACCTTACGGACTTATTTAACTTTCATTCCCGGGGTGGCGCCATCGTCGGGGTTAAGGATGAACAGATCTTTTCCACCTGGTCCTGCTGCTAGTACCATACCTTCAGATAGACCGAAGCGCATTTTTCGTGGAGCTAGATTAGCTACCATGACGGTTAATTTCCCTTCTAAATCTTCTGGTTTATAGGCTGATTTAATACCAGCAAAGACGTTACGTGTGTCGCCGCCTAAATCCAGCGTTAGCTGCAATAGTTTATCTGCGCCATCGACGTGCTCGGCCTTAACAATTTTGGCGATACGTAAATCGACTTTGGCGAAATCATCAAAACTTATTTCATCGGCAATCGGATCATCAGCTAGTGGTCCAGTAGCAGTTATTTCTTTAGTTGGCATATTTTCGGTGGACGCTTCAGTGATGGCATCTATCTGTTCTTTTTCGATACGTGTGAGCAGCGGTTTGAATTTATTGATGCCGTGTGACAGTAAGGGTTTGTTTATCGTCGACCACTTAAGTTCTGTGTTCAAGAACGTTTCAGATTTTTCTGCAGTGGCAGGCAAGATCGGTTTCAGGTAAGTCATGAGCAGACGGAACATGTTGAGTCCTTGTGTGCAGATCTTTTGCACTTCGTCCTCTTTACCTTCTTCTTTAATCAATACCCAGGGTTTGTTTTCATCGATGTAGACATTGGCTTTATCTGCCTGTGCCATGATTTCACGAACGGCCTTATTGTACTCGCGGTTTTCGTAATGGCTGGCGATCTGTTCTCCTGCTGCAACGATGTCGTTGTATAGATCGATATCAGGTAGTTCAGCTGATAATTGTTTATCAAATTTTTTGGTAATGAAGCCCGCGCAACGACTGGCAATGTTGACGACTTTGCCAACTAGATCTGAGTTCACTCTCTGCATGAAGTCTTCTAGATTTAGATCGATATCGTCTACACCAGAAGATAATTTAGCGGTGTAGTAATAACGCAGGTATTCAGGATTCAGATGTTCGAGGTATGTGCGAGCTTTGATAAAAGTACCGCGTGATTTTGACATTTTTTGACCGTTCACGGTTAGGAAACCGTGGCAGAAAACACCACTTGGTTTTCGATAACCTGCACCGTCTAATACGGCAGGCCAGAACAAGGTATGGAAGCGAGCGATATCTTTACCGATGAAATGGTATAACTCATTTTTACTGTCAGCTGCCCAGTAGTCATCAAAATTGATGTCACTTTTATCGCACAGGTTTTTGAAACTTGCCATGTAGCCCATCGGCGCGTCCATCCACACGTAAAAGTATTTGCCCGGCGCGTCAGGAATTTCGAAACCCCAGTAAGGCGCATTGCGTGAGATATCCCAGTCTTTTAAACCTTCTTCAAACCATTCGTCCAGTTTGTTGGCAACTTCGGATTGTACATGTCCATCTTTCAACCATTTCTGCAACATATCAGAGAAGTCGCTGAGTTTGAAAAAGTACTGTTCGGAATCCTTTTCGATAGGTGTGGCGCCACTCACGGCAGAGACCGGGTTTTTTAATTCGGTCGGGTCATAGGTTGCACCGCATACCTCGCAGTTATCACCATATTGGTCATCTGCACCGCATTTAGGGCAGGTACCTTTAATGAACCGGTCAGGTAGAAACATTTCGGCTTCTGGATCGTAAGCCTGTTTGATGGTCTGCGTTCGTATATGACCTTCGTCGCGCAGTTTTAGATAGATACTGGAAGCAAACTCTCTGTTCTCATCAGAATGCGTAGTGTAGTAATTATCGAAGTCGATTAAAAAATCAGCGAAGTCTGCCTCGTGTTCTTTCTGGGTGACGGCGATCAGTTCTTCAGGCGTGATTCCATCCTGTCGGGCACGCAACATGATAGGTGTGCCATGAGCGTCATCCGCGCATACGTAATAACAGGTGTTCTCGCGTAGGCGTTGGAAGCGAGCCCAGATGTCTGTCTGGATGTATTCGACTAGATGTCCTAGATGTATAGGCCCGTTGGCGTAGGGTAGTGCGCTGGTAACCAGTATGCTGCGTTTGTCTGTCATGGTGCTGGGGCTAATGATGCCGTTTGTGCAAGGGCGCACAATTTAGCATCTTGGCGGATTTAATGCACTAAAAGCCTGAATGTGGGTTGCTGATGTATATAACGATAATCTGAACAATCAGTAGTTTGGTAGGGTGGGCATTGCCCACCATTGCACGAATATATTCAAGTGAGCTGTCGGACAGTGCCCGACCTACAGGTATGAGCATTGCATGTTCTGTTCGCGAATAAATTGTTCAGAACCGATTAAATCTGTGATTCAGGGTTGATAACCCTGACATTTGTCCTCATTAAGAAGTGACTATCTATTTAGGGTTAGCCTGCCTCCCCTGAAAAGTTAAGGTTAAACAGGGGGTTAATGCTGTAGAATACGTCCCCACAATTAGAATTAGTGTTCGGTTTGCTGTGCGATCTATGAGATTAAAAGGCGAACTGATTTTCAATCCGATGCGGAGTTCGCCATGAGCGTTACAAAAGAACAAGTTGAATCAGCCCTTAAACAATATATCGACCCATATCTTGAAAAAGATCCTGTCACTGCTGGTGTGGTTAAAGATATCGCTATAGATGGTGGCGATGTAAAAGTTAAAATCGTTCTTGGTTACCCGGCGTTTGGCTTCGTTGATAAATTATCTGCTGATTTAAAAGCGATCATCGAGAAAGTTGATGGCGTGTCTTCAGCTGAAATTGATGCGACATGGGAAATTGGTAGCCACACTGTGCAAGGTGGCATGAATCCTCTGGAAGGCATCAAAAACGTTATTGCTGTTGCTTCCGGTAAAGGTGGTGTTGGTAAATCAACCACTGCGGTTAATCTGGCGCTAGCGCTTCAGATGGAAGGCGCGCGTGTTGGTATTCTGGACGCTGATATCTACGGCCCAAGTATTCCTCGTATGTTAGGTATCGAAGGAAAACCTGATTCATCTGACGGCAAGTCTCTAGAGCCAATGGGCGGACACGGTCTGCAGGCGATGTCGATGGGTTTCATGATCGATGATGAAACACCGATGATCTGGCGTGGTCCGATGGTTACTCAAGCGTTAGAGCAATTATTACGTGACACCCGTTGGAAATCATTAGACTATC
>WTCC01000123.1 GCA_013138755.1 Gammaproteobacteria bacterium | reverse complement strand
ATAAGGATAAACGTAATGCAGTCGCACCCAGATACCAAACTGACTTAAGGCTTCACAAAGCTCGGTCATGCGCGTTTTAACTGGCGTACCATTATAGAATTCGGTTTTGTATTTAACATCAACACCGTAAGCACTGGTGTCTTGAGAGACGATGAGCAATTCTTTTACACCGGCAGCTGCCAAGCGTTCGGCTTCGAGTAATACATCATTGACCGGTCGGCTAACCAGGTCGCCTCGTAATGAGGGGATAATGCAGAACGTACAACGGTGGTTACAGCCTTCTGATATTTTTAAATAAGCGTAATGTTTTGGTGTCAGTCGAATGCCTTGTGGTGGTACTAAATCGATAAACGGGTCATGTCTCGCAGGTAGGTGTTCATGGATTGCGGTCATCACTTCATCCGCCGCATGTGGCCCGGTAACGGCGAGTACATTAGGGTGTGTCTCTTTGACGATGTCGCCTTTAGCGCCTAAGCAACCAGTCACGATGACTTTTCCGTTTTCATTGAGAGCTTCGCCTATCGCTTCTAATGATTCCTCTACTGCGGAATCGATAAACCCGCAAGTATTAACCACCACTAAGTCAGCTGTCTCGTAGCTGGGAACAATATCGTAACCTTCTGCACGAAGTTGTGTGAGAATATGCTCCGAGTCTACTGTTGCTTTAGGGCAACCTAGACTAACGAAACCGACGCGGTGGGGTGTTTGTTTTGTTGTGTCTTGATTCATGCGAGAATTGCTTTTTTCAAAAAGAGTATTTTACATTAAAAGAAAGTAGGCAGTTGGCAGTTATCAGCAGGCAGTAAAAAGCTTAAAACTGTTTTGTTTTTTACTGATATCTGCCTGCTGCCAACTATTTTTATGAATAACGAAGAACGATTTGGCACTCTTGCCAGAGTTTATGGCAATGAGGAGCTGCAAAAGTTACAAGCTTCGCATATTTGCGTGGTGGGTCTTGGTGGCGTTGGCTCCTGGGTGGCGGAAGCCCTGGCGCGTAGTGGCGTGGGGCATCTGACCATCATTGACGGCGATGATATTTCGTATAGCAATGTTAATAGGCAGTGCCATACATTAGAGTCGACCATCGGGCAGATGAAAGCAAAGGTGATGGAACAACGTATTTTGGATATTAACCCTGATTGCGATTGCCAGGTTATCGAACAGTTTCTGACTGATGAGAACGTTGCTGACCTGTTGTTACCTGATCCAACGAAAAAGTTTGATTGCGTCATCGATGCAATCGATCGCATTAAGTATAAAGCGCTGATGATTCACTTTTGTAAAAAACATAAAGTAAAAGTCATCGCTACTGGTGGTGCAGGCGGTTTAACCGATCCGACACAGATCGAGGTGAAAGACTTGTCTCGAACGTGGAATGATCCTTTAGCATCTGCAGTGCGTCTGGCGCTGAGACAAGTTCATAATTTTTCTCGCAATCTAAAAAGAAGCTTTGGTGTGCCGTGTGTCTATTCAACGGAGCAGCAACGCTATCCAGATAAAGACGGAAACGTCGGTTATCAAAAGCCAGGTGTGGCAGGTTTATCGTTAGACTGCAGTTTTGGATATGGCTCAGTGGTTGCTGTGACAGCTACTTTTGGGTTTGTTGCGGCGGCGACAGCAATCGACATCATAATGAAGAAAAAAGTGACTGTGCCTGTTGTATGTGACGGAGATGATTACGGAGATGATTAAAGCGGTTGTTTAAAGCTGGTTTGAGATTTCGATTAAATTTAGGTCGGGATCTCGTATATAAAAAGACAGTAATTCACCAGTCGCACCTGTCCGTCTCACCGGACCTTCGACGACATCAACTTTGCAGCTGCGTATATAGTCCATCGCCTGATCAATTGCATCGTGAGTAATTAAACACATATCTGCTGAACCGGGTGTTGGGGTTTGTGACCTGGGCTCGAATTCTTTACCACTTTCATGCAAGTTAATCTTTTGATTGCCAAATTTTAAAGCGATACGGCTGTCGCCAAATTGGATGGCGTTCATGCCTAAAACATGAGCGTAAAATTCTAAGGTAGTGGGAATATGCCTGACGGTAAGTACGATATGGTCGATGTGTGATATTGATATCATAGTGTGTGTAAATAAACAGAAGCGACAGTTCGCTAAGACTGTGTTTTTTGTCGCAAGTAGATCATGAAAAATAGCAGTGCCAGCATAATGATCCAGACGCCGATATATAACAGGCGCGATTGTTTTGCTTTATGTGCTTCCAGCCAGGTTCTTGGTTTGATGCCGCGAAATAAAAATACCAGTTTGGATGACAGGTTAATGCAGACGATATTGACTGCGAGTAACAGGCCTGCGCCGAGTGCGTCATTGTATGCACCAATACTCAGCATTAGACCGATGGTGACTGCTGGTGGCATTAAAGCGACGGCGACCATGACACCAACCAGTACGCTGGATGTGCCACTGACTAATGAGAGTGATGCGGCGGCGCCAGATGCAAGTGCGATGGCAGTGCCTGAATAGGCGACATCGGTGCGAGACATTAGCTCGATGCTATCGAAGTTGCCTGGCCAGACAAGACCTATGCCGATCGAAAATAATATTGCGACCATTATGCCCACAAAAATTGATTTCAATGATTCGAGCACTAATTCTTTTTCACCGAGTGAGGCGCCCAGAGAAAAAGCGATGTTTGGCCCCAACAGAGGTGCGATTACCATGGCGCCAACGATGACGGCGAGGTTGTTTTCAAGTAAGCCAATCGCTGCAACGATGGCGGATAATATGACGAGTAAGATAAAGTTATTGTCCAGCAGAGCATCTTTTTCTACCTGTGCGAGTATCTCTTCACGAGTGCTCATCATCGCTGCTTTTTTTCTTTCCTTCTCTTTTGTTTTTTCTTCTTCCTGTTGTTCTTTCGCTTCAACTGGTTTAGGCAGGGCGGTATCGAGTGGAATAATTAAAACGTGATAGTTGTCTGCATTATGAAAAATGGTTTGTAATGCATCCAGTACTTTTTGACGGTTTTCCGGTTGGGTAAGAATGCGTGTAGCAATTCTGCCATCTTCATTTTGTGGACCAAACCAGATATCTTCGACTTGTAGTTGTTCTGCTATGGCCCGAATCGTATCGTGATGTGCGGCGTCTGCAATGACTTCAATGATTTTCATTGAAGACGAGTATACCTGATTGGCTATAACGGAATTAGTTATAACATGGGTGTTCGCGGGTGACTAACTAGATAGTGCTGTTAACCATTAAGACAACGACCATAACGGCGACTGAAGCAGCAAGGACGCCAGGTAACTTTAAGCATATACCTGGTAGATCAGCGCATTGTGTTCTGTGTTTACAATTTTCACAAACTTTCATACTGTACTCCGCAATAATTGGTACGTTCCTGCAAACATCTGTTTTATCTGGCAGGGTCTTCTACTGCTTCCGTAATTAAGAGCTAAAATACTCGATCCATACTGACTGATATCAGTCAGTATGGATCACTTCCAGTTCTTTGATTCATGTTTTAAACAGCCTGTTTAAGCAGCACTGTTTAGTAGGAATCGGTAAGCAGTCTAGCGTTAAAACGGGTAGCTGCACAACCTGAAAGCGACGATATTTCTGCCGATGTGTCATGTTGTTGTAAATAAATGTCAGGTTTTTTGTTTGTGCGGGGAAGGCTTTCCTCGTCTATAACATATTAATAAATATAATATTTTTAAGATAACTTGTGGCGCCGCGCTATTTGTTCCATCGTTGCAGTTACTGACACAGATGCAATCTGTGCTAGTGGCGTTTTAGTGTGCAGTTTTAGGGCTCTTTAATTTCATTGTGGCAATAAAAAAGGCGATGATTGCTCATCGCCTTTAAAATTCACTCCAGCCTCCGAGGCTTATTGTTGTATCCTTGTTCTTGCTACATAAGATTGATGTAGATACTGTCTTTTTTTGACTGTTTACTTGTTAATGATTAATCCCAGTTCAGTGCTCCACCTGTCTGGTATTCAGTAACGCGAGTCTCAAAAAAGTTTTTCTCTTTTTTGAGGTCGAGCACTTCCGACATCCATGGGAATGGGTTAGTTACGCCTTGGTATTGCTCAGGTAAACCGATCTGTGAGCAACGACGGTTAGCAATAAATTGCAGATACTCTTCAAACATTGGTGCATTTAGGCCCAATATGCCACGAGGCATCGTGTCACGCGCGTATTGTGTTTCAATTTCTACCGCATCACGAACCAGTTCTACCATCTCTGCCTGAAACTCGGCAGTCCATAGATGTGGATTTTCAATTTTTATCTGATTGATGACATCGATACCGAAGTTCATGTGCATCGACTCATCACGCATGATGTATTGGAATTGCTCAGCAACGCCCGTCATCTTGTTACGGCGACCCATAGAGAGTATCTGCGTGAAGCCAACGTAGAAGAATATACCTTCAAAAACAACATAAAAGGCAATCAGTTCGCGCAGAAGCTTCTGATCATTTTCAGGAGTACCAGTCTGGAAATTAGGATCAGCAAGGTGCTGTGTGAACGGTAATGCCCATTCAGCTTTGCGCGCAACTGAAGGTAGTTCGCGATACATGTTGAATATTTCACCTTCGTCTAAACCGAGTGATTCAACGCAGTATTGATATGCATGAGTATGTACGGCTTCTTCAAAAGATTGACGTAACAGGTATTGGCGACATTCAGGGTTGGTGATGTGTCGGTAAACGGCAAGCACCAGATTATTTGCTACCAGAGAATCAGCGCTGGCAAAAAAACCAAGGTTACGTTTGATAACAGTGCGTTCATCATCGGTCAGGCCGTTAGGGTCACGCCATAACGCAAGGTCAGCAGTCATGTTGATCTCTTGTGGCATCCAGTGATTAGCACAGCCATCAAGATACTTCTGCCATGCCCAATCATACTTAAAAGGCACTAGCTGATTTAGATCGCAACGACAGTTGATGATTTTTTTGTCGTCGACCTGAATGCGTTCCGCGCCCATTTCGATCTGTTCTAAGCCAGTACCGCTTAAGTCTGCGTCATTTGTTACTGGCGTATCGATGCCTGCATCAGCGATGATAGGGTTAACCTGAGGTGCTGCACCAGCAGTCGACATCAGTTGCTCATTTGAAACGATACCGTCACCAGCATGTGGGGCTTTAGGTGTGACAGGTGCTGCTTGTACGACGTCGGGTTTAATATCTGCACTGCTTACCTGATCAGACACATCTGCAGGCGCAATCGTAGCGTTAGCAACATTGTTAGCATTGTCGGTGAATTGTCCAAAGGGATTGTCCCACGAATTAAGCATTGTTAGTTTCCTCAATTATCCCTGCATTCTCGGCAGTGTTTTTTGTTGTTATTCTGTTTTCTTGTTGTGTTATGTCGTTTTGCAAAATTTCTTTTGTGTTTTTTCGTATCGGTTTTAAAGATAATCGCCAGGGTTTTAATGCACATGGTGCCAGTGCATGCCATGTCTCTCGTGCGCGTGTAAATCGTATAAAAATTCCGTCATGCTCGCAAAAGTGTGCGACTTCGTCTCTATTCGTTTGATGTTTGTTAAAAGATAAGTCACTGATGACTTTGCTAATTTCTTCCAGCTTTAATTTATCAAACAGGCTCACGTTCACCCCTTTTCTTATTTTTATTATTTTCCCTACCTGATACGGTTATCTATGGTTGCTATTTTTGGTTATTATTTTTTATATCCTGTTGATTATTAATACGGTCGCTGGTCTGCTGTTATTGGCAAGCGTCACAATCCGGGTCAAGTATCGAACAGGCTTTTGGCGCTTGTGAACCGGGTGCCGGTGCTTCGGTGGACACAGCATTCAAGCCGCTACCGCTGCTATCAACGGTTGATTTTTCAACATGTGTTGCGCCCATAGAACGGAGGTAATAGGTGGTTTTCAGTCCACGTATCCAGGCAAGTTTATACAGTGCATCCAGTTTCTGACCGTTAGGCTCAGACATGTATAGATTTAGTGACTGGCCCTGGTCGATCCATTTCTGACGACGTGAAGCTGCTTCGACTAACCAGCGGGCATCCAGTTCAAATGCGGTCTGGTATTGTGCTTTAAGGTCATCGGGAACACGATCGATCTGTTGTACACTGCCATCGTAGTATTTAAGGTCATTTGCCATGACTTCGTCCCATAGGCCACGATCACGTAAATCATTGATCAGGTAAGGGTTAACCACGGTGAATTCACCCGATAGATTCGATTTAACAAACAGGTTCTGGTACGTTGGTTCTATCGATTGGCTAACGCCACAGATATTAGAGATGGTTGCGGTCGGTGCAATCGCCATGGTATTGGAGTTGCGCATGCCAACATTTTGCACGCGGTCGCGTAATGAATCCCAATCGAAGGTATGGCTGCGATCAACTTCCAGATAGTTACCACGACCTTCAGCTAAATAGTCTAACGAGTCGATAGGTAAGATGCCTTTACTCCACAGTGAGCCTTCGAAAGTAGAGTAGCGTCCACGTTCTTCAGATAGATTTGTTGATGCTTTGATGGCGAAATAGCTAACTGCTTCCATCGTGCGATCTGCAAATTCTACTGCTTGTTCAGAAGCGTAAGACAGGCGTTGTTTGTACAGTGCATCCTGGAAGCCCATGATACCCATGCCAACAGGACGGTGTCGTAAGTTTGATTCGCGAGCTTCAGGTACGCTATAGAAGTTATAGTCGATGACGTTATCTAACATGCGCATAGCAGTGTCGATGGTACGTTCTAATTTTTCAGTGTTAAGACCGTTTTCATCAAGATGTGCAGGCAGATTGACAGAGCCTAGGTTACACACGGCAATCTCATCATCGTTGGTGTGCAACATGATCTCTGTACACAGATTCGAGCTATGTACTACGCCAACGTGTTGGTTGCTGTAGCGTAAGTTGCAAGGGTCTTTAAAGGTGACCCAAGGATGACCTGTCTCAAACAGCATGCTGATCATCTTGCGCCAGAGTGCTGATGCTTTCAGTGTTTTGAACACGCGCATCTCACCATTAGCGGCTTTTTCTTCGTAAGCGGCGTAGGCTTTTTCGAATTTTGCACCACACAGTTCGTGTAGGTCAGGTGTTTCATTCGGGCTGAATAATGTCCAGTCTTTATCTTCAGCAACACGTTTCATGAACAGGTCAGGAATCCAGTTCGCTGTGTTCATATCGTGAGTACGGCGGCGGTCATCACCTGTGTTTTTGCGAAGATCTAAAAATTCTTCGATATCGATGTGCCATGATTCGAGGTAAGCACACATAGCACCTTTGCGTTTGCCGCCCTGGTTAACAGCAACCGCTGTATCATTTGCAACTTTAAGGAAAGGTACAACACCCTGTGATTTACCGTTGGTACCTTTAATGTGTGCGCCCATGCCGCGTACACGTGTCCAGTCATTGCCTAAACCGCCTGCATATTTAGAGAGCATGGCATCATCTTTAATGGCGCTAAATATGCCGTCTAAATCATCAGGAATGGTCGATAGATAACAACTAGATAGTTGTGGTCGTAAAGTGCCAGAGTTAAATAGTGTGGGCGTTGAACTCATGAAATCAAATGATGACAGCAGGCGGTAGAACTCGATAGTGCGTTCTTCACGATTGATCTCGTTGATTGCCAAACCCATAGAAACACGCATGAAAAACGCCTGTGGCAATTCAAAACGTATATCTTCGTGATGGATAAAGTAGCGGTCATACAGTGTCTGCAGACCCAGATAGGCGAATTTATGATCACGTGAAGCGTCAAGTTCTTTGCCTAAGCGTTCAAGGTCGTAGTCAGCTAATCGAGGGTCAAGTAATTCAAGGCCGATAGCTTTGTGGATGTAGGCGTCAAAATAATCGCCATATTGTGTTGTTATCTCTGTTTGCGTAGCACTGCGAGGCTGACCGTAAACAAAACTAAGCGCTTCGGTGCGTAAGTCGTCAAGTAATAATCGTGATGCAGCGTAACAATAGTCAGGCTGTTTCTCGATTAGAGTACGTGCGCTCATCACTAACATGCGTGCGACGTCTTTATGCGGTACACCATCAAACAGGTTGCGTTCGGTATCGGTGATAATGGCCTGAGCGTCGACATCTTGAAGACCTTCACAAGCTTCGGTTACGACAGCATGCAAGCGTTGGATATCTAGCGGCTGTGTGCTGCCATCTTCCATCGTTACCTTGATGCTGCTCGTTACGTTTACTGCTTCGCTATGTGTCTGCTCTTGCTCTAACGCACGGGCTTTCGCGTGCTCGTCACGATAGATAACGTATGATCGGGAGATCTTCTGGTGACCGCCACGCATGAGAGCAAGTTCAACCTGATCCTGAATGTCTTCGATATGGAAAGTGCCGCCATCGGGTATACGACGAGTTAAGGCGTTGACCACTAATTCGGTCAGATTTTTAACGATTTCATGAATACGATTGCTGGCTGCAGCGTTGCCGCCTTCTACCGCTAAAAAGGCTTTTGTCATAGCAACGGATATTTTTTCGCCGTCAAACGCTGTGACTTTGCCATTACGTCGAATAACGCGAAATTGACCTGGTGCAGTGGCTGCAATACTAGTTGAATCGGTTGTTAGGTTTTGGTCTGCTATTGTTGATGGAATGGATGACTGGTCTTGATTTGGTGTATTTGCTTGCATTGCCCTTCCTGCGATGGTTTAGCTATTGTTTTGTTGATGCTGTTTTTATGCTAGATACTATAGGGTGTGGTTGCATATGAAGTCAAGCACAATATATTGTGTATATCACAGTGGAGCAATGACGGAAAAACTGTGGATAAGTTGAGTTTTTATAATGATTTCCGTGACTTAATTATTCAGTAAAAAAGACTGTTAGAACATAAGAATTTACCCATATAAAAAAAATTTGGGGTAATGAATACGTCTGAAAGTTGATCGGTTTTTAGAAGAGACTTTTCTGTTTATTTTGACACTACATTAAATGATTTTGTGATTTGTTCGGTTCCGTTGATAATAATAGTGAGTTGGTGTTTTCCGGTATAGTATTTTCGTGTAGAAATCTTTTTGAATGAGAAATTTTTCAGGACTTGCTTATTGTTTGTGGCATAGTCCGATTCAGAGATTTTAAAAATTTTGCGACGTAAGCTACCATTTGCTTTCACGAAGTCGATGGCAAATTCGATACGGCATTTTCCTAATGTTGGACGAGTGCTCTGCAATAAAAAAGAAAATTCCAGGCTATTTCCTAAGATAACCCCAGGCTGGACTTTAAACTGACTGGTTTTTATATGGTTAGTTTGAGTAAAACCAAACAGACTTAGGACTTTACGGTCACCTTGTTTTAATAACGTTCGACAGGCATGTTTTATCAGTCTGTCGGTGTTGGCACTTTTTCCTAGCCATTGTTTGGCAAGCTCAATGACGATTTTAGGGTTATCTTTTGATATGTCATTCAGGTTGTTGGCAACGCTGCGACGAACATATTCACTCTCATCGTGCAGAAGGATTTTTAATATGGTTAAAACCTGTTGTGGATCTTGCTTGAAAGAGGGCAGTGAGATGGCCCAGGGTAAGCGCGGACGACAGCCTTCACTCGCTAATCGGCGTACATGGTGGTTATCTGAACTGGCCCAACAGAGCATCTGTTTCATCATGCGTTTTTCGTCTTGAAGGATGAACGCACGGACGGCAAACTCAGAGCTGGCATATTTTGTAAAATGCTCCAGTGCAGATACGGACGTTGTAAAATCATCAAGCCCGTAACATTCGACATAGTCCTGAAAAAACATGTATTCAAAGCCATCAAACTTAACGGCTACGGCTCTCAGTATTTTTATGCTTTTTTTGTAATTAG
>WTCC01000250.1 GCA_013138755.1 Gammaproteobacteria bacterium | reverse complement strand
CAGAGTGCAGGTAAAGTTGAGATCAATCTGGAAGAATTACCTGTTGACCTGATGAGTTTTTCAGCACATAAGATCTATGGCCCAAAAGGCATCGGTGCTCTATACGTACAAAGAAAACCTCGTGTCCGTCTGGAAGCACAGATGCACGGTGGTGGTCATGAACGCGGTATGCGTTCAGGTACTCTGGCGACTCATCAGATCGTCGGTATGGGCGAAGCATTTAAGATTGCGAAAGCAGAAATGGCTGAAGAAAACGTGCGTCTTCTTGCGTTAAGAAATAAATTATATGATGGCGTTAAAGACATGGAAGAAGTTTATGTCAATGGCGATATCGACCAACGTATAGCCGGTAACATAAACATCAGCTTTAACTATGTGGAAGGCGAGAGCTTACTGATGGCATTGAGTGAGCTGGCTATATCAAGTGGTAGTGCCTGTACATCAGCAAGTCTTGAACCTAGTTATGTATTACGCGCGCTGGGTCGTAATGATGAATTGGCGCATAGCTCTATCCGCTTCACTATGGGACGTTTTACTACGGAAGAAGAGATCGATCGGACTATCAAAGCTGTTCGTAAAGCAGTAGAAAAATTACGCGAATTATCGCCACTGTGGGATATGTATAAAGATGGTATCGATATCGATAGCATCGAGTGGGCAGCGCATTAGAGCAGTGAAAAACGAATAGTTAAAAGTGAACAACTAAAAACGAACGTATAGACAAATATCGCATCTAAATTGATGTAGATGAATAAAGAATATCAGAGGTAGTAATCATGGCATACGGTGAGAAAGTTTTAGATCATTATGAAAACCCACGTAATGTTGGGAGTTTTGAGAACTCTGACGAGATTGGGACTGGTATGGTCGGTGCTCCAGCCTGTGGTGATGTGATGAAACTGCAGATAAAAGTAGGTGCTGATGGTGTTATTGAAGACGCCGTATTCAAAACCTATGGCTGCGGCAGTGCGATTGCTTCTAGTTCATTATTAACTGAATGGGTGAAAGGTAAAACACTGGATGAGGCCCAGGCGATTAAAAACACACAGATTGCTGAAGAGTTAGCGCTGCCTCCTGTGAAGATACATTGTTCGGTATTAGCTGAAGATGCTATTAATGCAGCTGTCGCTGATTACAGACAAAAAAACAATTAATAACGATTACTGATTCGTAGAGACTCCCATGGCAATTACCTTAACTGAACCAGCTGCTGAACGTGTTAAATCTTTTCTTGAAAACAGAGGGAAAGGTGTTGGCTTGCGCCTGGG
Source organism: Gammaproteobacteria bacterium (assembly GCA_013138755.1). Lineage (GTDB taxonomy): Bacteria > Pseudomonadota > Gammaproteobacteria > SZUA-229 > SZUA-229. Next base: position 6,906 of record WTCC01000250.1, on the reverse strand, counting down.
TGTGAAGACCATGGGGTGTTCGGGTATGTCTTATGTTCTGGAATTTGTCGACGAGATAAACCCGGAAGATGAAGTCTTCGAACACTCTGGTGTAACTGTTATCGTCGATCCAAAAAGTTTAGTCTACCTCGATGGCACCGAACTTGATTACGCAAAGGACGGTTTGAATGAAGGTTTTCAGTTTAATAATCCAAAAGAAAAAGCAGCGTGTGGGTGCGGTGAAAGCTTCACTGTTTAGATCTGTTAATTAGTCTCAATTAAATACTGTTGTGTCAAACGATATCCTTACCAGCAACTTTTTCGAGTTGTTCGATTTGCCTGTTTCTTATGATGTGGATTTAACCAAGATCCAGCAGTGGTATATGCAATTACAGAAGCAGGTGCATCCTGACAAATTTGCTAATGCGTCAGATAGAGAAAAGAGCTTGTCTATGCAACAGACCTCATGGCTCAATGAAGCGAAGACAACATTAGAAAGTCCGGTATTAAGAGCGACTTATCTGCTGAAGTTAAAAGGTCTGGATATTAACCTTGAGAATGAAACAACCATGGATGCTGTTTTTTTAATGCAGCAGCTCGAGATGCGTGAACGATTAGAAAACGTCAAGAATGAAGCTGACCCGCTTACTGTTCTGGACGCGATGGCGAAAGACGTAAAAGCAACCACGCAGGAACTGATGAATGGTTTTTCCCAATCTTATATTAACGAAGAACTAGACGATGCTCGTGAATGGATTAGGAAGTTACAGTTTTTGCAAAAAGCAAAAAAAGAAATAAATACTTTGATCACTGATGTTGAAGATGAGTTAATGAGTTAACGATGGCATTAATACAGATAGCAGAACCAGGGCAATCGACTACCGCGCATCAGCATAGGCTGGCGGTAGGTATTGATCTGGGCACGACAAATTCGTTGGTTGCCAGTGTTCGCAGTGGAGATGTTAGTACGTTGGCGAACGCAGAAGGTCAGCATCTATTGCCGTCGGTAGTGCATTACAGTAGTACGGATATATTGGTTGGCTCTTCAGCACAACAACATATGATAACGGACCCGATGAATACTATCGTATCTGTTAAACGATATATGGGCCGTGGCGCTGAAGATATCGCTGCAGATACTGCGCATTCCTCTTATGATTTTTCTCAGACTCAGAGCTCTATCCCTCGGATAAAAACCCGCAGTGGTGATGTCAGTGCTGTCGAGGTTTCTGCGGAGATATTAAAAACACTCAAACACCGAGCTGTTGAAACGCTCGGTGATGAGATCGAAGGGGCGGTCATTACAGTGCCCGCGTATTTTGATGATGCACAACGTCAGGCAACGAAAGATGCCGCACGCCTGGCGGATATAAAAGTTTTGCGTCTCCTCAATGAACCTACGGCGGCTGCGGTTGCCTATGGTCTAGATACAGGTAATGAAGGTATTATCGCAGTGTTTGATCTGGGTGGTGGTACCTTTGATATCTCGATATTGCGTCTGCAAAAAGGTGTCTTCGAAGTTCTGGCGACTGGTGGTGATAGTGCCTTAGGCGGTGACGATTTTGATTATGTTATAGCGCAGTGGATCATTGAACAATCTAAGATACAAGATTTTGATGCGCCTGAAGTTAAGCGTTTAATCATGCAGCACGCGCGCTCGGCAAAAGAAGCTCTGGCAGGATCTGAAGACATAGAAATAAATATTGAGAGTGCTGGTGCTAAATGGCAGGGAACCTTAAGTCGTTCTCAGTTACAGGAATTATTAACACCATTAGTTAAAAAAACATTGATGTCCTGTCGTCGTGCATTACGTGATGCGGATGTTGATAAAGAAGATATACATGAGGTTGTCATGGTTGGCGGCTCTACGCGTACCTTGCTCGTGCGAGAGATGGTTGCAGAATTTTTTGAGTGTGAACCATTGACCGATATAGACCCGGATACGGTGGTTGCGATCGGCGCTGCTTTACAGGCTGACGTGTTAGTTGGTAACAAACCCGACGATGAGATGTTATTACTTGATGTGATTCCATTATCGTTAGGTATAGAGACGATGGGTGGACTGGTTGAAAAGATCATTCACCGTAACACTGCGATACCTGTCGCTAAGGCGCAAGACTTTACCACTTACAAAGACGGTCAGACTGCAATGGCTGTGCATGTTTTGCAAGGTGACCGTGAATTAGTCACCGATAACCGTTCCTTAGCAAGGTTCGAGCTACGTGGTTTTCCAGCTCATGTTGCAGGTGCTGCGCGTATACGTGTGACATTTCAGGTCGATGCCGACGGATTGTTAATCGTCAGCGCTCGTGAAGAAAACAGTGGGGTCGAAGCGAGTATCGATGTTAAGCCGTCTTATGGTCTAAGCGATGCCGAAGTTGAAAGCATGTTACGTGACTCTATCAAGCACGCTGAAGATGATATGCATTCAAGAAGTTTGCGCGAACAACAGGTTGATGCCGATCGTGTTCTCGAAGCACTGGATTCAGCACTCGCTGCCGATGCAGATCAATTGTTATCTGCTGATGAGAAGTCGAAGATCATGATTGCCCGTCAAACTCTGGTCGATGTTAAAGACGAAGCGAACATCAAAGATATAGAGCAAGCGATTAAAAATTTAGAAGCGGAGTGTGAGGATTATGTCGCACGTCGTATGAATACAAATATAAAAAATGCCATGCAAGGGCATTCAATCGAAGAGTACGCGTCTGATCCGGCTTCAGATGCGGAAGAAGAGGAGTCTTAAAAGTGCCACAAATTATTATTTTACCTCATGAAGAACTGTGTCCAGATGGCATGGTTATCGAAGCTGAGTCCGGCATGACAATCTGTGATGTGGCTCTGCAAAATCATGTCGAGATCGAACATGCCTGTGAAAAATCATGTGCCTGTACGACCTGCCATGTTTATATCCGTGAAGGTATGGATTCGTTAAATGAAAATACTGAAGAAGAAGATGACATGCTGGATAAAGCCTGGGGGCTTGATCCTGACTCACGCTTGAGTTGCCAGACAGTTATCGGTGATGCTGATCTGGTGATTGAGATTCCGAAGTATACGATCAACATGGTTTCGGAAAATCATTAATCGCTGAATCCTGGAGATTACTCATGTCACTGAAATGGATAGATACACTGGATATAGCAATAGAGCTTGATGAGACACGTCCTGAAGTTGACCCTAAATTTGTTAACTTCGTTGATCTTCGCCAGTGGGTGATGGGTCTTGATGATTTCGAAGATGATCCTGAACACTGTGGTGAGCGCATTTTAGAGGCGATACAGTTGGCCTGGATGGAAGAGAAAGAAGAGTAGTGATGGTTTACTAGATAAGGAGGTATCTGCGTAACTGTCCCGTTATCTTAACCCGTCAGAATCGTGTAGTATTCCCCCATATTTTTTAGGTGTATCTAATTATTGAATACATGTGAATCCGTGTAATGAGTGAAGTGCAAACACAAATCGAAATAACGATGGCAAAGACATCCGAGCCTAATCTATTAGGTCTGGACAGGTCTGGGCTAGAGACGTTTTTTGACTCTATTGGAGAGAAAAAATTTCGTGCTACTCAGGTAATGAAATGGATTCATCAATTGGGTGTGGTCGACTTTCAGGAGATGAATAATCTATCAAAAGATTTGCGTGATCGCCTCAGTGAGGTTAGTAGCATACAAAACCTTCATGTAGCGAAAGATCTATTATCAAAAGATGGTACTCGTAAGTGGTTATTACAGCTGCCAGATGGTAACCATATCGAAGCAGTATTTATTCCAGAAGACGACCGCGGAACTCTGTGTGTTTCATCGCAGGTCGGCTGCGCGCTGGATTGTAGTTTCTGTTCTACAGGGCGCCAGGGCTTTAATCGTAATCTGACTACAGCGGAAATTATATCTCAGGTCTGGTTGGCTGCGCATCTGTTGGAAGAAGAAAAGAAACTATGTCCAGGGATGGACGGTAGTAGCGCAATGCAGGAGCAATTGCCGACGGGACGAAAAATTACTAACGTAGTCATGATGGGTATGGGTGAACCATTATTAAACTTTGACAATGTGGTCAGCGCAATGCGTATCATGATGGATGATTTTGCCTACGGTCTAAGTAAGCGGCGTGTCACAGTGAGTACAGCTGGCGTCGTTCCTGCGATGGATCGTTTAGGTGATGTGCTTGATATGCGTCTGGCGGTTTCTTTGCATGCCACAAATGATGAACTACGAAATGAGTTAGTGCCTGTTAATAAAAAATATCCTCTGAAAGAATTAATGGCAGCTTGTCGTCGATTTATGGATAAACAAAATTCACGTTCTAGAATAACCTTTGAGTACGTATTATTAGATGGGGTCAATGATAAGCCAGAACATGCCCGTGAGCTTATCAAGTTGCTCAAAGGTATTCCTACGCTGATGAATTTGATTCCATTTAACCCTTTTGAAGGTTCTGGTTATAAAACATCATCAAAACAGGCTGTTGCACGATTTAGCGAAATCCTACATCATGCAGGCATGACTACCGTTGTTCGTAAGACACGCGGCGAGGATATCGATGCAGCCTGTGGGCAGCTCGCAGGAAAAATTGAAGATAAGAGTCGTCGACATCGTCGTTTTGAGAAACCGAGATTTGGTATGGAACAATAAATGTTTGCTATGATAAAAAAAATAATAATAACGTCATTAATTACGCTATCGCTAGTGTCTTGTACAACGAGCAGCACAATTACGGCTGAGAAGAAAACAAGTAAGCCCAATCTCGAAGAGGCGTCTGATCTAAATACCAGACTCGCCGTTGGTTATATAGAGCGTGGGCAGTACAAAACTGCCAAAGAAAAACTTGAGAAAGCTGTCGAACAAAACCCCGATAATGTGGCAGCTTTTAAAACATTCGCTTATCTGTATGCACGGCTGGGATTAGAAAAGAAAGCGACTGAGCAATATTTAGAAGCATTGGATATTGCTCCGGATGATTCAGATCTGCTAAATAGTTATGGTGCATTTTTATGCGCACATGGCAAGCTGGATGAGGCGCAAGAATATCTGAAGAGAGCTTATGACGACCCGTTTTATGAATCGTTATTTATGGCACAGAGTAATGCGGGAAGTTGTTACGTGCAAGAAGGTGAATTCAAAAAAGCTGAGCCACTGTTAAGGAAATCGCTCAGGTCACATCCTAATTTGTCTGGTTCCTTAATCTCAATGGCAGAAGTTGGTGTGAAGACGAATAGGTATCTGATGGCGCGCGCCTACATAGAGCGATACCATGCGGTTTCTGCGCCAACTGCGGAGAGCTTATGGATTCAACTGCAGGCCGAAAAAGCGTTGGGTGCGCGTGACCATTATGTGAGATATGCAAAACAGCTAATTAACGATTTCCCGGATTCTGATGAAGCGGGCTGGGTTGAGGCAGAGTCGGGTAATGAGCAATTCAGATGATGTAGTCGCAAATGGTGATTTTGGAACTGCGCTGATGCAGGCACGTGAGGCGCAAGGTTTCACTGTTGAAGAAATCAATATGCGGCTGAAAATTCCAAAGCACGATATTATTGCCATCGAGGCAAGTGATATAGCTGCGTTACCAGCATCGACATATACCCGGGGCTATTTACGTAGTTACGCTAAATTTCTGGAAATTTCTGAAGAAAGCGTATTAAGTCTTTATAATCAGGCGGCTCCAGATGCTCAGGTGTCTGATTTGAAGCCTCGATCGGATTTGGGTGATAAACAAAACAGCTATGCACCTTTGATCAAGATGGCGACACCATTGTTAGTCGTTGTGGGGGCTGTAACTGTCTTATATGGAATCGTTCAGTATTATCAGGATAAAGCTGATGTTATGGAAGATGAATTAGGGTCTAGAGAGAGTAGTTTCACTGGCAATTCATTAGATTCTCCAGGTTCGAATAGAACAGGCATAAAGCAAAATGCACGTTTGACGGCTGATGGTGAGTTAATACTAGAAGCGTCGAATCAGGCAGAACTTGATGTTGAAGAGGTGGCTTCGGAGGCTGAGTCAGTAATAGCAGAAGATTCTGTTGCTGAAGAGCCGATTCACAAAGAGCCTGCGAGAGTAACCGATGTTAATCTTAAGCAGGATGTTTTGCTGATCAATGCAGAAAATGGTTCGTGGATAGAGGTGCGTGATGCTAATGACGACCGACTATTTTATAATATGATTGCGAAAGGCGGTAGTAAAACACTGACAGGTCAGGCCCCATTTAGCATCTCGATGGGAAATGCCAGAACAACAAAAATAGTTATTAATGATATTGCTGTTGATACCTCGAATTTTATACGTTCCAATAATACGGCAAAGTTTAAGGTATCAAACGATAAACAAGATATTGTCTTTCATTAATAATTTTAAATTAATCTTCAGTCGTGTTTGCTTGAGAGAAACGACTTGAAGCAAACATAAAGTCATAATTATCCATGTCTAAATTGATTAAATCCATCCGAGGTATGCACGATTTGCTGCCTGAGGATAGTCACCGTTGGCAGTCATTTGAAGCGATTATTCGTCAATTGATGTCTGGCTACGGATACAAAGAAATTCGTATGCCAATCGTAGAATCAACAGACTTATTCTGTCGTTCTATCGGTGAGGTCACCGATATTGTTGAAAAAGAAATGTATACGTTTGAAGATCGTAATGGCGACAACTTGAGTCTGCGCCCAGAAGGTACAGCCAGTTGTGTGCGTGCAGGTATTCAACATGGGCTTCTTTATAATCAGGTTCAGCGTCTGTGGTATAACGGCCCGATGTTCAGGCATGAGCGACCACAAAAAGGGCGATATCGTCAGTTTCATCAATTTGGTGTGGAAGCGTACGGCATAAGTACTCCGGATATCGATGCGGAACTTATTTTGATCGGTACCAGATTATGGAAGCAACTTGGTTTAAAGGGCATTCGTCTGGAAATTAATACACTAGGATCGAA
>WTCC01000268.1 GCA_013138755.1 Gammaproteobacteria bacterium | reverse complement strand
AGAGCGAAGCGATCCACGATCTTATCCTATTGTTGGACAAGCCCGGGATACTCTATATAAGAAAATATCTTTTTTGAAATCAGGATGGGTGGTGCTCTTTTTAACAAGAGCACTTTATTCTGGACGAACGGAAGCCGCAGCGATGATGCTGCAAAAAAATCAGGTTATCTTCATATGGTTTCCCCCTTTAAATGCCGGGTGAATTGATTACCCTGTTTTAGCCCTTAGCCATCAACCAGAAGATGATGGCCGACGCATTCTTTTTATTACCATGGGTGACTGGCATTTCGGGCATTTAAATACCGGCCTGCTCCTTGGGATTATCTCCTTAATAAACACAAATAAAATTAGCTGCACTAAAGCCAGTAGTTTTTTTGCATTGGCATGTAAAAAGCCATAATCCCGTACCCGTCTAAATCCTCTGGGTAAAACGTGCTGCAAGATCAAATGCAAAAAGGCTTCGCCTGTTAGCGTTCGGTATTGTGTTTTTCCCGTATCACTGTTTGTATACCTGAAAGTCACCCGGCCATTACGGTTTGAAATAATATTTTTTTCACTGATGACTCCGCGATATAAATAACGCGACAGGTATTTAAGTGCAGGCAGTCCTTTGCCAACATGGCGAACATTGGCAACCCATTCTTTGGGTGTTTTTTCGGGTATAGAAAATCCTTTTTCTTTTAGTGCGCCTATAAACCGCGCCCGAAAAACCTTTGCCAGTGCAAATTCATTAAACAGGTATTGCCCTTTTAGTTTTTTCCATTGCCGTCTTTTTTTATCGACACCCCCGCCAGGAACAACAACATGTATATGTGGGTGATAATCCAGTTTTCGGCTGTGGGTGTGCAGCACTGCTGTCATCCCCATCTCCGCCCCCAGGTTTTTGGGGTTGAGCCCAAAATCTTTTAGCGTGCTGATGACACAGGCAAAGAACAGGGTGTAAAGGGCTTTCTGGTTTTGCCATACCAGTGTTCTCAGTTGATAGGGCAAGGTAAAGGTCACCATAAAATACTCAACAGGCAGTAACTTTTTTTGTTGGCGATCCAGCCATTGACTGACTTCATGGTTCTGGCAGAGGGGACAACTTCGGTGTCCACATGACAGAGAATGCCAGTGGCTTTGCTCGCATTGTGTGCATTGCACATAAAGCTCACCGGAGTCGGGTGTGCGACAGCGTTGTATGGCATGGATAGCACGCCGCTGACCAGGCAATAAACTTCGGCCGTATTTTTCAAACAGTAATGGTTTATATTGTTCAATAATTGATTGTAATTCCATGATTACACCTTTTTTAAGTCAACATGAATTTCGTTGATTAAGGCGTTGATGGTGTCGCGGGAATTTTTTTCGGTAATGTCGGTGAGATGCGCATAACGTGCGGTGGTAACCGGACTGGCGTGGCCCAGTAAAACCTGAATATGACGCAGGCATTGCTATTGTATTATATAATCCTGCAGAGTATATATCACTAACAAGTCGTTAAACCGGATCGGCGCAAAAGACGCGCCTCCCGGTTAACTCGAACATTTGGCGTAATAAGAAACACGAAACATGAAAAAACACTTATCTCTCGCAGTGCCAATACTCCTGGCATGTTCATCCAGCGTCTCAATGGCAGACGATGACGCAAGGCAGTTAGTTCAGTTGCCGGAAATGATGCAACAACACATGATGTCAAATATGCGCGATCATCTGGTTGCTATAAATGAATTACTAATAAAGATGGCAAATGGTGAATTGGAAAAAGCTGCAGAGGTCGCAGAATATCGTTTAGGCATGAGTTCGCTTGAATCTCACGGAGCTAGTCACATGGCTAAATTCATGCCCAAAGGAATGCGCCAGGCTGGTACCGCAATGCACAAGGCGGCGAGTAGTTTTGCCTTAAAAGCACAAGAAGGGGAAATATTGCCAGCATACAATGCGCTATCCGAGATCACATCTGCTTGTGTTTCCTGTCACTCAGGTTACCGAATTAGATGAAAACAATATCGCCTAAAAATGTATAACGAGACATGGGGTCTCGTTAATTAAACTGTTATAAGCATAAAGGGGAAATATAATGGAACCAGCTAACAACTTAATCGCTGAGTTAATATCAGCAACAGATCGATACAATCAGCTTTTAGCAAGATACAATGAATTCATTGCACAAATAACAGCACTACTAAAAGCTGATGATAGATTTATTGACGTACAAATAACACGAAATCCTAATGATTCATTAACAATTACATTCTTAGATCGGGAACTATTAGTCACATTTAAGTTTTCTACAATCGAAGGCTCTCGTGTTGGTTACATCAACTGCTATCTAAAGCCCAGTGAGCCTGAAACTGAAATGAAAAATATTCATAGTTTTAGCTTTAATGCACAAGGTGTAACTAATATTGAAGTGCAAAATGATAATGATCCATATGAAATTCATAATCATAAGGATGCAGTGAACATATTAGCTTATTGGCTGAAACAATCACTAAATGAAAGTTTATAACCAAAAACATAGACACCCATAGTTTAAAAACGCATAGTGCAATCATTTGATCATCAAAAAATGAAAAAGTAGTACGAATAGATTGAATCGAAGGTGGTTATCAGGCTGTTTTATGTGAAACAGTCAGTTTCACTTGAAGTATTTCAAATAGTGTATCTGTTGCATGATTACGGCAGGATATTATCCTGGGCCCTGTTGTATAGACAATTATGAAAACAACCTATACACTATTTTAAAAAATCTGTATCCTGATATTTCGGGTTAGGATATTCATAAAATCCCTCACCGGTTTTAACGCCCAGTTTTCCTTTGTCTATAAAATTTTTCTTATAGAACGCGGCACGCGCCAAGGATGCTTCATCATTGAATTTTTCACCTAACATATGGCTGATGTTATAAACAGTCTCCAAACCAACCCTATCCATAATGGCAAAAGGCCCCTGCTTCATTCCTGCGCTAATCATCCATGTTTTATCAATACTTTCATAATCAGAAACACCATTTACAAGCAGATTTCCTGCCGCTGAAAGCCAGGGAATTAATAAAGAGTTTAATACATATCCGTTATGTTCTTTATGGATGGGAATTGGAACCATGCCTATCGCTTTGGCAAATTCCACAACTCTGTCAAAAATATGCGTGTCAGTTCCAGGGTGCCCCATAACTTCTGCAATATTTGCATCCCATATACCATTAGCAAAATGAAGAGCAAGGAACTTTTCAGGTCGTCCAGTTTCTTTTGCAAATTGACTGGGTATTAACGTTGAAGAATTAGTTGTAAAGATGGTTTTATCTGGCGCTACCTTTGCTAAATCACTGTAGAATTCTTTTTTAACATCCAGGTTTTCTGGGACCGATTCACTTATCAGGTCCGCATCTTTAATAGCTTCCTCAAGATTTGTTATATATTTTAACTTTGCAAAGGTTTGATCAATCTCATTTTGAGAGGCCCCGCGAGTTGCCTTAAATAGTTCTGCGATTTTTTCATGGTTTTTTCTGCTCCCTTCAAGTCCGTTTTCATACTTATCATAAACCGTAACATTAAATCCTTTGAAGGCTGTTTGCCATGCTATTTGTGTGCCTAATGTACCTGCACCTGCAACTGTTACATTTTTAATTTTAATAAGTTATCTCCAATCGTTGTAATGACTAAACTGCCTTGTTTGAACCCGACCCGTACCCCATCAGTTTTATCTTGATGCAGTACTATAAATCCCGGACCTTACCTACTAAGAGCCTGCATGGCCTTGATTAACACTTTAGGGTTATGAATTGAATCATAAACAGGCAATACACTTTTACCCGTTTCAAAGAGTCCATAAACGGCGGTTTGAGCACAACGCACAGAATATTCAACGGTAAAAACACAATCTTTTGGGACTTCAGCAAACTGCCCAAGGAAAGCGAAGTTTGTTGCTCCTTTGGGCAGCACGTCCGGCCGGTCACCTTTTGCACATGGCATAAAGAGGCTATCAATAAATGGCATGGCTACGGGTATGCAATTAACCTTTCCAGAATCTACAACCGGTTTCATCAAGTCTTGAATTTTAAGCTGATACCACAGTTCTTCCATTATCTCTTCACCATTACATTCAGACATTTTTTTCTTTACATAATCACCTGGTTTGTCGGGGTATAAAGCATACCCCCAGAAGACTTTTACATCTTTTGGCTGGTTAGGAAAATGTGGCTGGCGTGCAATAACAACTGACATTAACCAGTTTGAATCTGTCATCGTTACCAGACCACCTGTTCCGTCTACATTACCAGTAAAGTCTTCCATATAATCATGGAAGGTACTGTCTTTGAGTGTCACGGTATACGAGTACCATTTTTGTAAATCAATATTGTCACTGAAAACTCCGGGGTTACCAAATGCGATATCCTTTTGGGCTATTTTCTCCCAGAGCATCCATGAACCTGAGGTTGTTTTTTCTTTTAAAATCGGCGCTTTTGTCCATGAACCATTATCGGTACTTTCTGTAATAGAACCGTTGGTTATAAATACATAATCTTTTTCACCTAGTGAAATCTCATTTTCTATTTTATTTTGATCAATCGTAGATATAACAGTTGCTGTTTTTTTGTTATTAGAAAAGCTAAATTCGATATCCTTAACTTGCGTTTGCAGTTCAAAATGTACGCCTCTTTCCTGTAGATACCGTTTAAGGGGTACAACAACAGAATGATATTGGTTATATTTAGTGCGCATAATGCCACCAAGCTTAGGCATCCCATCCAGCAGATGGATAAAGCGTTTCATGTAACGCCTCATCGCTGCCACACTGCTCCATTTTTGAAATGCAAACATGGATGTCCAGAGAAGCCAGTAATTGGTTTTGAAAAAGTCTTCATCAAACCAATCTTCAATCCGAATGTTGTCTAATGACTTTTCAGAAGAAAATGTCAGTTTCATTAAATTTGCCTGGTCCTTTAAAGAGACCCCGAAAGATGTAAGGTCCATTTTTTTGGCATTTTTGAGTAAACGGGCTTGTGCATGTGACACAAATCTGGAATTAAATTCAAATGTTTCATCTTTGACAGAGACATCAGGATCATCATAGGAAGGGATATTGGATAAAAGATCCCAGTAACAGACAAAGTGCTCTTCATGCATTCTTCCTCCACGAATGATAAATCCATTTTCTGGGTCACCCGCACCGTCAAGTGCACCACCTGCAATGTTATCTTGTTCTAATATATGAATGTTTTCCCCACGCACCCCGGCATCTTTGATGAGATAAGTTGCACTTGCCAATGAAGCAATACCGCTACCAATAAGGTACACTTTTGAATCTTCCGGATTACTGTTTTTTTCTATTTTCATCACTACATATTCCTCATTGCTCGCGTTTCGGGACTCTGCTTGTTGCTCTGGAATCCCCCTCTTTATAATTATAGATCAGTTGTTAATAGTGTGGAATTGATCTGCATTAAGTATAGGAAGTATAAGCACCCTTTCTAAACCAATTAAAACCAAAGAATTCTAAATCCTCCCCC
>WTCC01000315.1 GCA_013138755.1 Gammaproteobacteria bacterium | reverse complement strand
CGCATCGTAATCTATAATGCACAGGAATCCGTTGACGACAATGATCCCTATTCAGAACATCAGGTTCCTGATGACATAATGTGGTAAAAATAGATTCTTAGCTGGAGTGGTTCAAACCTAATCTGCCACATTTAACCATGATGCTAAACTTTATCTGACAATTCAGTCTGGAGTAATGTGTCTCAAAACACCACAAAGCCGACCTCTGTGCACTTAACAGGATTAACTAATATATCGGCTATAGCTGACTTTCAGGGCTTGAGTTTTAATGGCAAAGATTGGCAATTTATGTCATAATTAAATACAGAGGTGATAATTATGGCGACCATGAACGTTTCTTTACCTGACGCAATGAAGGAATGGGTTGAAGACCAAGTTGGAAGTGGTTTATACAGCAATACTAGTGATTATGTGCGTGACTTGATTCGACAGGATCAGGACGCTCAGAATAAGCGTGAGCTTCTTGTCGATGCCTTAAAAAAAGGTGAAAAAAGTGGTATTTCAAAGCGAACTCTGGATGATATCTGGCAAGACGTAAAAGCTAATAAACGGTGAAATATCAACTAACGGTAGAAGCTGCCAAGGATGTTGAAGAAATTCTTGCGTACTCAGTAAATAGTTTTGGAGCAGCGCAAACAGAACATTACTTTGTAGCACTAAAAGAATGTATTGGGCTACTAGCTGATAACCCAGGCATTGGTCACAATGCTGAAGATTTATTACCTGATTATTTTCGCTTCCCATACGAAAGTCATGTGATTTTCTACAAAAGGCTTTCTACCTCAATTCTTGTGGTAAGGATACTCCATGAACGTATGGATCCTAAGTTGCACATAAAAAAATAAGCTGCTGGTCACTGTCTCTTGATTATGAACCGATGGCAAATATTCTCCGACCTTGATGAAATATCAATGAAGGTGACCAACCACCACATAGGCGACATTGGAGTAAATTCACTGAAATCGAACAATTCCGTGCAAAGCGGACGTTTGGAAAAGTGGCTGCCAGGTAAAGGCATAATACGCAATTAGATATAGTGTCCCCAGAAATACCATAAGAGACTTTAGTGATCCGTAAAGAATTCTGCGTCTTGTCATTGCATTGAGTTTATATTATTCCTTTTGATTAAAATCAAGATTAGACTTAAGCGCCAGAGTTATGAAATTAAAGGGGACGTAAGATATAGACAGCCAGTTACACTAGACACCAGGCGTACAAATGTTCAAGATACAATATCGGCTGTTGATTCAGTGTTATTTATTGTATTAGACATTCATAAGGAATATGAACTCCTGGAATTTAATGAGCAAATCCCAATACCCAGCACCTGTTAATCGCACAAAACTTTATCGGCCTCCGGTAACCGAAGACTATATACCTCGCGATGAACTGGATGTACAGCTAAATGCTGGTATCGATTTACCGTTATGCATTGTTTGCGCACCTGCCGGTTACGGCAAGAGTACATTGATCAGTCACTGGCTTGAGGTCTGTCACACGCCCAGCGCCTGGCTGTCGCTTGATGAGTCTGATAGTGATGTCTGGGTATTTTTGAATCAATTTGTTGCCGCACTGCGTACTGTTTCAGCAGAGGCGTGTAAAGAAACGCTTATTATTATCAATGCAGAAAGCCTGCCCCCATTGCCTGTTATCGCCACGCAATTGAGTAATGACCTGGATGAGCTTGATGAGCGCCTGATCTTGGTGCTGGATGATTACCATCGTATTCATGAGCGCGGTATACATATCATCTTTGATCATCTTCTTGAACATCCGTCTCGAAACCTGCACCTTGTTATATTGTCACGCCGTGACCCTTTATTGTCACTGGCATCACTTCGAGCCCACCACATGCTCAATGAAATTCGCATGCGGGATCTCGAATTTTCCAAAGAAGAAACACTATCCCTGTTAAACCGAGTAGTCGGGCAGTCATTATCAGTCAACGGTATAGAACAGTTGCATCATAATATGGAAGGCTGGCCGGTAGGTATTCGTCTTGCTGCCCTGGCACTTCAGCATCAGGATAATGTCGAGGTTTTTTTAAATCAATTCGGTGCAGAGGCAAGGCAGTTGCAGGAGTACCTGGTCGGAGAAGTACTCTCAGGACAGCCCCGACAGGTTCGCGAGTTTTTGTTGATTACCTCAATTCTAGATCGTTTCAACGCCTCGCTCTGCGAGTCTATGTGGAACAATATTACAGATAAAAACGATGTAATCAGTGGCAAAGACTTTATCAATACACTGGAAGATGCCGGTTTGTTCTGCGTGGCACTTGATGGACGGCGAGACTGGTTTCGCTACCACCATATCTTTGGTAACTTGTTACAAAGGCAGCTCAAGGAGACGCACAGCAGGGAAGTCATCGACAAACTGTATCAAAGTGCATCCTGCTGGTTTGCAGAAAACGGCCTCTATGAAGAGGCAATTCAGTATGCGCTGAAAGGAGCTGATTTGGAGGGCGCGGCTGAAATCGTGGGATATGCCCGACATGAACTCATGAATAGGGACCAGTGGCACCTGCTTGAGCGTTGGCTGAAACTTTTCTCACATGGAGCTATTGAAAAGAATTCACAGCTGATGGTGCTGCGTTGCTGGCTTGATCTGAGCCACTGGTACCGCCTTGATGCGCTTATGCAGGACCTGGAGAAAACAGATGCTTTGTTGGAGAGCACAAGCATCGATGTCCATGAAGCCGACAGCTTAAAAACAGAGGTCTCGGTTATACGCGGCAGTCTTGCATACTGGACAAGCAATCCTGAGCTTGTTGAAACACTGACCGAGCCCGCACTGAGTGGTTCGTCAGCACAACAGGAATACGTTCGCAGCATCGCATTGATGTTACGTGCCGGCGCATTCCAGCTCGAGGGTGAAGCAGTGCAGGCCGAACGCCTGCAAAGAGATCACATCGATGATGAAAAGTGTAAAAGCCCGGGCTCCCAGGCCCGGATTTTGCAGGGACTGTGTTTTGTTTACTGGCGCGAGGCGGATACTCGAAAACTGATGCAGGCGGCTTCCAGGCTGCTGCAAATAAGCCTGGAACACGAGTTACAGTGGAGCCACTCGTTTGCCCGTTATTTCATCGGACTCGGTCATTACGAGCGCAACGAACTGAATGACGCTATTGAGCAGTTTGAAATCATCGTCGAAGAACCCTATCGTTACCCGATACAGAATGTAACACACTGTTCATTTCTGTTAAGTCTTTGTTACCAGTCCCAGGGTTTGCCGGATCGGGCTCGCGATGTTGC
>WTCC01000023.1 GCA_013138755.1 Gammaproteobacteria bacterium | reverse complement strand
AAGACTCACAAGTGGAAGATGTAGATGTATCAACCGAACCTTCAGAACAGACGCAGCAATCTTCGGCTGCAAATAAAGAAAACTCTTAGCTGCTAAAAATCATGGCAGAACATAAAGACGGACAAGATAACGAAAAAGAACAAAGCCTGATGGATCATCTGGTCGAGTTGCGTGACCGTCTGCTTCATATGGTGTTGGCGATTCTTATCGTTTTTGTTGCGCTGTTTGGTTTCTCTGAAGATATTTTTACCATCGCTGCTCAGCCATTACTTAATCTGATGCCTGAAGGAACATCGATGATAGCGACCGGTGTTACTTCACCATTCTTAGTGCCGTTTAAATTAGTCCTGCTGTTATCGGTATTGCTGACTATCCCGTATCTGCTGCATCAGATCTGGGCATTTATTGCACCGGGTCTGTATAGTCATGAAAAACGCATGGCAACTCCTCTGCTTATCTCCAGTGTTATCCTGTTTTACTGTGGGATAGCTTTTGCCTATTTTGTAATCTTTCCAATCTTATTTGGGTTCTTTATCGGTGTCGCTCCAGAAGGTGTTGCGGTAATGACGGATATCGGCCAATACCTGGACTTTATCATCGCTATTTTTCTGGCTTTTGGTATCGCATTCGAAGTGCCAGTCGCAACGTTTTTATTGATTGCTGCAGGTGTAACGACTGCAGACAAGCTGGCTGGTAAACGCCCATACATCATCATTGGTGCTTTTGTAATTGGCATGATGCTAACACCGCCAGATGTGATTTCACAATCGTTATTAGCGATACCTATCTGGTTATTGTTCGAGTTAGGATTAATTGCTTCACGAATATTTCTCAAGGATAAAGTGACAGAGGAGGTCATCATGGAAAATGATGAGTTCACGCTGATCGAAGAAGCACCTGTTGTGACTGAAGGTGATAGCACAACAGATGACCATGATGATGAAGATCATGAATTAAGCGATGAAGAGATGGAAAAGCTTTTCGATGATGCGGAAACCGAAGAGGAAGATAATAATAAGGATGACGAAGCGGATGATGAGCCAGATAAAAAATCCTGAGAACGGCGCCAATAGTGTAAAATAGCGCGCTAAATACAAATACTTAAAAACAGAGAGAAGGGCAGAGAGCTCTTATGGTCGATCGCAGTGTCCCCCGAAGACCCACCCTCCTAATCATATTGGATGGTTTTGGTGTCAACCCAAGTCGAATTAACAACGCAGTTCAAGAAGCTGATACACCGCGTTTAGACGAATATTTTTCACGTAACCCGCATACCACATTAGATGCTTGTGGTAGCTCGGTTGGCTTGCCCGATGGTCAGATGGGTAACTCAGAAGTCGGTCATATGACCTTAGGCAGTGGTACGGTCATCAGACAGGATCTGGTTCGTATCAATGACGAGATCGAAAGCGGTGAGTTTTTTAAGAATGCTGCGCTGTTGGCTGCCGTTGAAGATGCAGCAGAAAACAATCGCCCTCTACATCTTGTCGGGCTTACTTCTAATGGTGGTGTGCATAGTCATATTAATCACCTGAAAGCATTGATTCAATTGTGCGCCGATAACAAAGTGGAGCCAGTGGTGCACATGACCACCGATGGTCGTGATACAGCGCAGATGTCCGCCCTGGTTTTTCTGTCTGAGATAGAAGGTTTGCTGGAAGATGCTAATGGCAGTATTGCCACGGTCAGTGGACGTTATTACTCCATGGACAGAGATAATCGTTGGGATCGGACCGAGCTTGCATGGCAGGCGATGGTTAACGGTGTAGGCCATAAAGCAGAGAATGCGCGTTACGCGATAGAAGCGGCTTATGCTAGCGAGACAACCGACGAATTTATTATGCCCACAGTACTCGATGATGCAGTACTTATTAAGTCGGGCGATAATGTGATTTTCTTCAATTTCCGTAATGATCGCTCACGGCAATTAACAGCGGTATTAAGCCAGGATCACTTCGATGATTTTGACACTGGTGATTTTGAAGGTGCTGCGGTTACCTGTTTAACCGAGTATGACCCTGAATTCTTGTTACCTATCGGTTATGCGCCAGAACGTCCGCAGGCAACAGTTGCGTCGGTGGTCAGTCGCGCGGGTTACAAGCAGATGCATTGTGCAGAAACTGAAAAATATGCACATGTGACTTACTTCTTCAATGGCGGAAAAAAGAAACCTTTTGCTGGTGAAGACCACGTAATGGTGAATTCTCCGGATGTCGCAACCTATGATCTCAAGCCAGAGATGAGTGCGGCAGGTGTTGCTGACAAAGTGATCGAAGCGCTTGAGTCGGGCGGTTATGGGTTCATCATGGTTAATTTCGCTAATGGTGATATGGTCGGTCATACGGCTGTTCGGGAGGCCGTGATAAAAGCTGTCGAAGCACTGGATAAAGAAGTCGGTCGCGTATTGGATGCGGCAGCAGAAACAGGCTTCTCAGTTATTTTGACAGCAGACCATGGTAACTGTGATGAGATGGTAGACCCTGTAACGCAAGAGCCGCATACACAACATACTCTGTATCCAGTACCTTGTTTAGTTATCGATGAAGCTAACTGGCACTTACGCCCGGGTTGTGACCTAAGTGCTGTAGCACCGACGGTTCTGCAGTTAATGGGCTTGCAGCAACCACCTTCAATGACAGGTAAATCGCTGCTGCTGTGTGAGTACTAGAAAGTAGTAATGTCATTTTGAATGATATTGCTTTTGTAACATCGTCGGGCACTGTCCGACAGAATGTTATAGACATGCTCAGATGGCGGACAGTGCCCGCCCTGCAGAAACTTACAGTCTTATCAATAGCCAGCTAAAGTTATTCAGCAACCGTTAGGTTTGTTTGCAGCTCACACCGGTGCCACCTGGTTACAATATCCGTTTGGATTCTTTGCCAGGTATTGCTGATGGTTATCTTCAGCGTAGTAGAATTTAGGAGCACCGCAGAATTTCCTCTGCGTTCCCCAGAAACAGCCCATGTCGAAGGTAATCTGTTGCAGAGCAGTATTAAATGGGGTTGCAAAGGGTTGCCGTTAACAACATGCTTTGCTGGAACTGGCATGCTGGCTTCGCGCTCAGGAAAGGGCTTGCTCTTTGCTGGCCAGACCTTGTAACTCCATGTTTTATCAATATTTTTTAATATTAGGTAATAAATAGAAGGGTTGCAGATTGCTTAGTTCAGGCTAAATATTCTGCGTTTATTAAAAACATGGGATTGTTAAATAAAACATTAATCGATGGATGGTTATTGTAATTACTTAGAATAGATATAAGATGTTTCTAATATTGTGATTTTGCGCACTGAGTTTAAGTGCGAGGTACACTTTTTCCTGCCAGGTTGATTCACTAGATGTGTCATGAGTCAGGTAAAATATTAATTGAACAAAAAAAGGACAGCCTTATGGACGCTATAAAAATTCTTAAACTTATTCCTGCTTTATTTGCATTGCTATTATTAGCTTCTTGCAGCTCGTCAGACGGCGGCAACTCTGATACAGGTACTACCGCAACAACTGGTCGTGTCTCGTTATTAATTACTGATGCGCCGACAGATGATTTTGATCAGGTGAACCTGACAGTCGAATCGATCAGTTTCCTCGGTGAAGATGATGGCCATGAGACCATCGTTTTCGATGAATCTCGAATAGTTGACCTACTGGCACTGCAAAATTATTCTGATCTGCTCGTTACTGCCGTTATTCCTGTTGGCTCCTATGACAAGATTCGCCTACATGTAAGCCAGGTTGAGCTGGTTACGTTTGTTGATGGCGGAGACCCTGAATCTATCATTACCAAGCTTCCGGCAAATGGAAAAGTTGATCTGAATCCGCGTGGTTCATTTGAAGTCGTCGGTGACAGTCATCTGATGATCGAACTTGATATCGATGCGGAAAAATCTATTCATATTATAGAAAAAGGTAATGGAGAGAAAAGTTACAACTTCCGCCCAGTTGTCTTCGTTAATATTGCTGGTGTGGATGATGAAGTGAAACTTGTATTTTTAGAAGACAGACAAGTATCAGAAAGAACAGATTCAGGTTTCCTATTATGTGAAGACACAGATGAAGTGCCTGGTGA
>WTCC01000043.1 GCA_013138755.1 Gammaproteobacteria bacterium | reverse complement strand
CTTCTTCCAGATTACCTTCCACATGAATTTGCACAACGCCGTCCATCATCTTCCGGGCTACTTGTTTAAAGTTATTTTGTGTTTCTGACATCTTTCGATTATATAGCCATTGAGCAATGTAAGGGGGAGTTTAAGTACTAAAAAGTACTATCAGCCGTATACAGAATGTGCAACTAAAATATTAAACAAAACAAAAATCATAGATATTGATTTACATCAACAACATATATCCTCTATTCACTTGCTACTGGAATCGGTAAGGCGGGCAAAGATAGATTTACAAAGAATAGAATTGAACGTCCGCTTTGGGTGGTGAGTTCAACTGATCGACGCAACACTTTTGCAGTTTTAGAGTTTCTACTCTTCTTGCGCCGTACGTAGTGAGTCTGATTACAAGGGGCAACCGAGGTTATCTACTTTAGCGCCTTTAGGTGTATCAGGGCAGTCATCCCTGTAATCAGGTGTGCCATCTGCGTCACTATGTTTTGGGCATCCATTAACTGCAATGCCCTTACTTAATGTTTCTGCGGTATCTTCCGGGCAATAATCCTTACTGTTGATGACGCCGTCACCATCTGTATCAAATTCACAACCATTTTCATCAACAGGGTAAGCTTTAGCCTCTGGTTTCAGACGTTCAGGATCAACGGCCACGCTGTATTTAAAATCAGCAGGTAATTTTTTTAATTGTGCTGTATTTGGACATTTATCCAGGCTATCTGCAACACCGTCAGCATCAGCGTCATTCGCCATCACGTTAGCAGATGCAAAAGTTACACACAGAAATAACGGCGTTATTATTTTCATCATACTCATCGCTGTTCTCGCAATAATTAGCAGTTCAAATAAAAAGCACCCCGTTGGAATAGCGGAGTGCTTTTTATAACAGTTAGTTAAAAGTATTAACGTCCAAGAATCGCATCGACTTCGGCTTGTGTTAAGTATTGCGCCTCATAATTACCAACCCCTATAACCGCTTCGATCTGTCCTACATATGAACGCAGGTGACTTTCCGAACCACTGATAAGCGCTCTATAAGCTGTTTGTAACGCACCTTCATCAGTATACTCCAGCCCACATGGGCTAGGGAATCCACGGTCTATCATTATCTGCGGGCACACTGCGATATCGTGCATATCCAGCTCTTCAATAAATGCACCTACATACAGGGCTTGAATCTCACTTTCTTTACCCTTTGCAGTTAATAATGTAAATTTTTCCGCAAAATACCAGCCCCATTCGTCACCAGTAAATACACCCAGGCTAGAAGGTAATTTATTTGTTCTTGGATTTGGATCAGGCAGGTTGAATTGATCCAGCTTATCTCGCATTGTATCGATATGTGTTTGTTCTGCGCGTGTTGCAATTCGACTAAAAACTTTTTGATCCGGATAAAGATCAGCCAGAGTCAAATAGACATCACGTGCTAATTTTTCTTCTTCACGCATAAAAGTTAGGTGTGATGCCTCTGTGGCATCAAGACCAACTGGTACTTGTGCTTTCTTACCTTTCTTAGCGGCAATTGCGCCACCTGTGCTAAAGGCAAGCGAAACAAAAATCAAACAAAGTAATATTTTTTTCATAATTCTGACCCTTCTTTTTAAATTATATAAATGTCCAATCAATGTACTTAGCCAATAACCACACTGACAGTGTTTCAGTTAACTTATATTTATTGATAAGGTAATTCCATCTCCTTGTTCGTCCATTTTCGTTCACTTTTGAGAAAAGAATATTTTTCATTTATATCAACTAGATATAAAAATGCTTAATAATTTTCTAAACTAAAAAGAAATGAAATATCCACATTTGTCCAGACACAGTAAGAAGGCTATCGACTGCTCTGTATAACGTAATTGATAATTGTCAATTTTAGACAACATTAATGACCGCTACAGGTCGGAGGCCGCCTCCCACCTCAGCAAGCCAATCAGGCAATTTCGTGAGAGGAATATGCAAAAAAATAAAAGCAACTCTTACAGAAGCTTGTATAAAGTACTGGATTTTGACTCTGTACTCTGTTTCGTTTTTATTTTTGTTGATGACACTGTCCACTTTTAGGCAAGCCATTTAAATGTCTGTATTATCATGAGCTTTCTGTGACAGCTGTCTGAGCGTTCTTTGCGAATTTGACGTGCATGGATGCACTAATGTCGCGGGCGCAGGGAGCGCAAGAGCGACCTGACGCAGCATGATAATGCAGATACATAAATGGGAACCCCTGCGTATTTTTGCAGGGGCGTAGCCGTGGTGGCGGCCTTTTCTGGGTACTCTTTTGGGCTGTTGCAAAAAAGTACCTCGCCTGCGGTGCGAATACCGCAATGTCAGATAAAAAGTAAGTGATACGTATTAAGAAAAGAACAAAAAAACCATACAACAAAGTTGAATTAAAACACCGCCCATATAAACTCCCCACATGTACCCCACAAATAGCAATCCGAACACCCTCGACGCCTGCGACCCATCGCTGAACGCTACGGTGTCTGCCTCCGCAGGCAGTGGCAAGACCTGGTTATTGATCACCCGTATCGTACGCCTGCTCCTCGATGGTGCTGAGCCCGGTAACATTATTGCTCTCACATTCACCCGTAAGGCCGCTGGTGAAATGCAGATTAGACTCAATCAGCGATTATTTGAAATGGCCACCGCTGAAGATGAAGCATTAGATGAGATTCTAAAACTGATCGGCTGCAAACAGAACAAAGAGATTAAAAATATTGCGCGTGGTCTCTACGAAAAACTGATACACAGCCTCTATCCTATTCGTATTCAAACTTTTCACTCTTTCTGCCAGGATATATTGTCGCGATTTCCACTGGAAGCTGATATCCCACCAGGTTTTGACCTGTTGGAGGACAGCAGCTTGCTCGAACGCCAGGCGTGGCAAGCATTATTTAGCCAGGCAGCGTCACAACAACAAAAAGGCTCTAATGACCTGTCTGATGCACTCGATACAATAATGCAGGCGTGTAACGGTCCTGATAATACCCATACTGCGTTGCACAGCTTTTTATCTCATCGCAGCGACTGGTGGGCATACACTGCAGGCACTCAAAAACCGGTTGATTTCGCCTGCAACGAATTGATGAAATCGCTCCAGCTAGAATCGGATGCTAGCGACCCTGTCGCACATTTCTTCGATGATGACACAATAGAAAAGTTACTGATATTCGCCAACCTGCTACGTGAGATCAAGAATAAGACCAGCGAGAGACACGCAGGCACCATTGATGATGCTTTAGATCAGCTAAAACGTAATAAAACAGAATCTCAATTAATATTTACACTATTAAAATCAGCATTTATTAAAAAAGATGGTGAAGCTCTGGCGCAGGGCAGGCAATACAACCCCACGCTGGAAAAAAAATTAGGCGAAGAAAAAGCTGAGCTCTTCGTCACCTTACATAACGAGATTGCTTCTTCGATACTGCAGACAAATGAACGATTAAATCGTCTACACACCTTGGAGATCAATGCCGCCTGGTATTATTCCGGCTATCACTATATCGAAATATTTCAGCGTTTAAAAAGAGAAATGCGGCTACTCGATTTTACAGATCTGGAATGGAAGTGTTACCAACTGCTTCAACATGCTGACAATGCACACTGGGTGCAATATAAGATCGACCAATGCATAGATCATCTGTTAATCGATGAGTTTCAGGACACCAACCCGACGCAGTGGAACTTACTGTCTCCAATCTTAGAAGAGATCGCTGCCAATCCTGAACAACGATCTCGCAGCATCTTTCTGGTCGGCGATGAAAAACAGTCTATCTACAGTTTTCGTCGCGCCAACCCAGCACTACAGGCACAGGCCAGTAAATGGTTAGCAGAGAATCTTGATGCTCACGCAACACCTCTAGATTTTTCACGAAGATCATCATCAGCCATCATCCATTGCGTTAATCAGATTTTCGAACAAGATGAGGTGAAACCCGTCATGACTGGATACACCACGCATGACACATACCTGAACACGCTACCTGGTCAAGTTCACCTCTGCAGCTTATTTAAAGAAGATGAAGACGAGCCTGATAAAACCGAAGCAGATACGATAACTTTTCGCAACCCGCTCAAGCAACCGAGAGAGATCGATAACACAAATTTAAGAAGTAAAGAAGCGGAGAATATTGCCAAACAAATCCTACGCCTTAAAAACACACCAGAATTTGTCACTAAAAACACCACGGTACAGCCTATCGAATTTGGTGATATTTTAATTTTAATGCGAAACCGGACTCATGTTCGGATTTATGAAGACGCGCTCAAACAACATGGCATACCATTTATCGGCAGCAAAAAAGGTGGTTTACTTGAAAACCTGGAGATACAGGACTTAAGTTGTCTATTGGATACATTAGTCGCACAATACAACAATCTGTCGCTTGCTCAGGTTTTAAAATCCCCTATATTCAGCGCCAGCGATGATGACTTAATACTACTTGCCCAGCATGGCTCAACACATTGGTACGAACGCTTACTAGACATCGCATCTACGGCGGACAAACAAACATCACTTAGCAAACCACTACGGCGAGCAGCTAAATTACTTCCACGTTGGCAAAAAATTGCTGAGCATCTACCCGTACACGACTGTCTCGACAAGATATTTTCTCAAGGCAATATCATCAACCGTTACATGGCCGCTAATAAGATTGAAAACAGACAAAAAGTAGCAGCAAACTGTCTGCGCTTTCTGGAGCTATCTCTCGAAACCGATAGTGGGCGCTACCCTGGTATTACACGGTTTTTGCAACGCTTAAAGCATCTTGAAACTCACTCGGATAGCCCGCCCGAAGAGCCATTGCCGCTAAGTGATGAATCTCGCGTCCGGATAATGACTATCCACGGCAGTAAAGGCCTGGAAGCACCCATCGTTTTTCTGGTGGACTGTAATAGCACACCACGTAACAAAAATGCATATGCAAGCCTCGTTCGCTGGCCTGCGGAAGAAACCCGACCCAGTAATTTTCAGTTACAGCTCAGCAAAGAAAAGACTGATGAAGTCACTCAGAAACTACAACAGGAAAAACTCGTCGAGCAATCACGAGAAGAATTGAATCTGCTTTATGTCGCGCTTACTCGTGCACGCGAGCAGTTGTATATCAGTGGTATAGAAAACAGAAAAAAACAAAGTAACAGCTGGTATCAGATTATCGACAACGGTTTAGACAGCATCACTGAACTCGAAACTAGCAGCGATGATATCAGCTATAAAATATACAGACATCTAACATACGATAAAAGTAACAGCGAACAACTTGTCGATAAACATTTACCTAAAGGTAAAGATTTTGTTATTGACCCGAGATTGTTATTACCAATAAGAGAACTACCGAAATCGTCCTTTATGATAGCACCCAGCTTACACACCGATGAGACAGACAAGAAAAATGATACTGTAACTGTTTCGCCGTCTACGGACGAGAGAACGGTTAGCGATACATCTTTAGCGAAATGGCGAGGCATCATGATTCACCGTGTAATCGAATTTCTATGCAACGAAAGAGACTACCCTGCTCCGCAACAGAAAATTAACGATGTAAAACAACGCTTGCAAGTAGAGGCTTCACTGAACCATCCAGCTTTCAGCAAACATTTAAATAGCTGCATCGATGAAGCAGTCACTGTATACAATCACGTCGACTTAAGAGATATCTTCAACCCTGAAGATGACACCAAAACATACGATGAAATGCCCGTGATGTACAAGCAAGATGGTCAAGCTGTCTATGGCATCATCGACAGGGTCATCAAAACTGACGACACAATAACGATCATAGACTACAAGTCTCACCGGTTAACCGAAGGTGAGACTATGGATGAAACGGTAAAGCTATTCACCGGTCAATTCGCTTTTTATCAGGAAGGGGTAAAAAAAATATGGCCGAAACATACTATAAAGATAGGTGTTTTATTCACGCATCACCTCAGATTAATCTGGCTATAAATCACGGCCAAAAAAAAGCATGGCCTAAACCATGCTTCTAAGACGCAAGTTTTAACTGACTTACTTTCTAATTTCAGCTACCAGTTTATCAACTGGCACATAACCCGGTAACAACTGACCATCCTCTAAAATGATAGCCGGTGTACCACGCACGCCTAACTCGCGAGCCATCGCCAAATGTTCTTTGATAGGGTTGTCGCAAGTTTTTTCTTCAATCTGACCGCCTGATTTCACAATATCCAGAGCCAGTTGTTGGTCATCGGAACACCAGACACTGATCGTTTTCTTCATATCTGCGGCACCCTTTAATGGCATGAAGATATAACGAACCTCCACATTTTTTTCCAGATAACTTGGAACTTCAGAGTGCAATCGTCGGCAATAAGGACAATCTATATCAGTGATAACGGTAATGACATCTTTAACCTTTTCTGGCCTATAGACCAACATCTGCTCTGAGGTGAATTTGTTAATCACAGCAAGTCGAATTTCCGATTTGGCTGCTTCGCTAATATTCTTTTTCGTTTTGATATCGATGAGATCGCCATCGATCATATATCGAGCATCGACACTCATATAGACAACTTGAGAACCAACGATTACTTCGTACAATCCATCGACTGGTGAAACCGATATCCTGGTTGGTTTTACGTCAGGCATACTTCTAGCTAATGCTTGTCTAAGAGACTCAACAGAATCTGTTTCTGCCACGATGCTGTGGGAGGTAAATAAAGATGTAATCAGTAAGAACAGGGGTAAAAATTTCATAATAAACACTACATTAAGGGTGATTAAAAACTAGTTATAAAGACAGCGTGGATTATAGTTAATTCCGTAGAAAGTTTATACAACTAAGTTATTTTCCATAAATCTGAGCTCTACTTTACTAAATCTTAGCAAAAACAGCTACCTAGGCGCGCGGATGGTGACTTTGATACATGTCGATCAGTCGCTGATCAGCGACGTGTGTGTATATCTGCGTCGTTGAAATATCACTGTGACCAAGCAACATCTGAACGACACGCAGATCAGCGCCATGATTTAACAGATGTGTAGCAAATGCATGGCGTAGTGTATGTGGAGACAGCTTTTCTGAGGGGATACCTGCAATTAAAGCATACCGCTTCACCATGTACCAGAATGCCTGGCGTGACATGGCGCTCCCTCGCCTGGTTACAAAAATTTCACTACATTGCCTTGCTTCAGTTTTATTTTTACTCGCTTTCGACAATAATTCTGGCCTCGCCTTTTGCGTGTATTCCATTAACCAGTCAAGAGCGATCTCACCCACCGGTACCAGACGTTCTTTATCACCTTTACCGACCACACGGATCACACCCTGTTGCAATGAAACCTGTGAAGTCTGCAGATTGATTAATTCACTCACGCGCAGGCCAGTAGCATATAAAACCTCAAGCATTGCCCTATCCCTAAGTCCTAAACTATCAGAAATATCAGGAGCTGATAACAAGTCATCAACCTGTTGCTCATTTAGAGATATCGGCAATGAATGTTCTCCTTTTGGCGATTCGAGTAAACGCGTTGGATCTTCACTGATACGCTTCTCGCGATAACTAAAATGATAAAAGCGACGCAGCGTCGATAACAGCCTGGCGACAGAACGTCTTTTTTGTTGATGATGATAATTATGAGCAAGGAAACGTTGAATTGTTTCCGCCTCAACGCTCAGCAAGGACTGCTGACCTGCGCGCAACCAAAAAGAAAAATTAGCAAGATCATTTCTATAAGCTGATAACGTATTCTCACTTAAGCCATTCTCCATCCACAGATGATCAATAAAAACTTCGATACATTTCTGTTCAGATAATGGAATGTTGTCAAATCTTGCCATACGGTGAATTATAGATAAAAAAAAGCCACTCATGCGAAATGAGTGGCTTTTTTATTAAGCGTGGTAAATAAACTAACGAGATTTGCGTTTTTTTGGTTTAAGGGCTTGTTCAATCTTAGCCATTTCTTTCTTAGACCAACTTTCCACAAATTTAGCCACGGCAGCTTCTTTCCTTTCAGCCATCTTAATCAAAAGATCCTGCCGTTTCCTCGTCAATGCAACTTCTGCTTTCGCCTCTGCAACAGCCGCAGCAGCAGCAGCCACGCGGTCTCGCAGTTTCTGCTTAACAGCTGTTGCACGCTCAGTTGACGCTTTTTTCTTAGCCGCCATATCTATCCGCTTAGCGGCTAGCGCTTTTTTCTCTTAGCTACTTTACGCTTAGCTGGTGCTTTGCGTTTAGCGACTTTACGTTTAGTAACTTTCTTCTTAGCTACTTTACGCTTAGCTACTTTCTTTTTCGCTACTTTCTTCTTAGCGACTTTACGTTTAGTAACTTTTTTCTTAGCTACTTTACGCTTAGCTACTTTTTTCTTTGTTGCTTTTTTCTTAACTGCTTTACGCTTAGCTGGTGTTTT
>WTCC01000064.1 GCA_013138755.1 Gammaproteobacteria bacterium | reverse complement strand
CTTCATGCCACCACGTGAGTGGAACTTTTCTTCTAAAGCATCCTTTATCTGGCGCAGCTTTGGGAATTCGACTTTATGATAGTATTCCTGCAAAGCACGTATCAAGTCCCAGTGATCTTCACTTAGGCTTATTCCGTCAGCTTTAGCTGTCGTTGATGCGGAGTTTATGTCCCAGTTGTCGGGGGCATTTGGAAAAGATTTTTGCGTTATGTTCATCTGTTGCTCCTATGTTATACGGTCGGCATAAATATAAAGTATTGATGATTGACGGCTAATCAAGGAAAAGTCGTCGTAGTAATATTTTTGAAGTTTTGTTGCCCCATAACAATCCATCTGGGTGTTGCAGAGCCAGTTCCCGCTTCGACAAGTTGAGGGTGATCCAATTCAATCTGTTTCATAATGTCTTCCTGTGTTGGATCGACGTCGACGATAAAAACATGTTTTCCATTATCGAGGTCTTTTTGAAATCGGCGAAAATCTTTATGTGGAGTCTGGATACCATAAAAACCACCGCTCCAGGTAATAAAGCCAAACATGACGACTGATAAGAAGTAGAAGGGCATCCAGGTGAAAGTGTCAGGCAGTTTGGTGAAATATGCTATAGCCATCACCGCTGCGGCTGCTAACAGGCCAAGTAATGCTCCAACGATGGTACCGTTGACCACATCTTGTTTGAAGACTGCTTCGATATTATGGAGATGCTTGTGAGTATCTATCCCTGCATCATCTTTACTTAATACGTGTATCTGAGGTCTATTGATACCTCGACGCTCTAATTCGACTTCGATGCGATCAAGATCATCAAGGTTGTCACTGATAAAGTAATGTCGTTTCATTTGCGCTCTCCAGTAAATCAGATAAGGGTCGTTATTAGGCTTAGGTATTCATTGATTGAAAAAGTTCCGGGTTGCCATGGTCGGTTGATTATTCAGCTTCTACCAGAGGTGAGATGCCAGCGTCTATCAGCCGAACGGATTCATTTTTCATAACTTTTGCGTAGCGATCAAAATAACTCTGCTTATCAAGGGTCCCAATCGGTATGCAACAGTGCTCGATGGCATGATTAAAATCGTACGAGAACTCCGCTGCATTCCAGTCGACGGCGCTGTCATCGATAGGTTTATGGAAGCGATCGACAAATATCGCGGCAGAAGCTAGAGCAAGTCTATGTAAAACTTCTTCGAATTTATTTTTATCAACACAGACAGACCATTCATGTTCTTTGGTGGATAGTTTTGCACCATCATGAACGGATACGGCAAGCCCTGTCACGGCGCGAATGCGGTCGGTTATCTGGCGATCATGATAGGGTTGTACGTAATCGCTACAGTAAACATGCACAGGGATTCCGTGTCGGACCTCTACGTCCAGTGCAGGTGTTACTCTCTTCCAGCCAGTTAGGGTAGCTTTTGACTGCATTACAAATCCCCTTATCACTAAGTCACAGAGATACAGATGGTAATATTAGGGCGCTGATTGATTTGAAAGTCAAGAGACAGCCAACGGGGTTAAGTAGATGTTTCTCGACCAGGGGTGTATAAGTTGTTGAATATACTTGATAAGTATATGGTCAGGGCGTGATTCGTTCAGAATCAAACAGTGATGCGTTTTTTGAAAAACTAATGATCTGGCGTGAAGAAGAAACCGTGAGGCTATCTCGTAAAGATAATTTAAGAAATTTAGATCAAATCATGTCAAGAGAAACTTATATTATCTGGGTTGATAAACAGGTGGTATAGAGTGGTTTCTGTAATAGTAAGGTTGGTTATTGTAAGAATAGCCAGAGTATTTTGGTACAGAGTAGCCGTTTGCTGTATTGTTAAAATGAGTACTGATATTTTTATTATTGAGTGGGGCTGTATTAGATAACGGGTAATTACCTGTATAAGTTGTGGCTGGTGAATAGACAGGATAATTATAATTTTGCCATCTTTTCTGATCTCGTTTGTAATCAATATAGTTCATCCAGCCTGGTGCCCCGCCTGCAGGACAAAAAGGAATTTCTGGGTAGGCAGAAAGGTTTGTTGATAGGGGTAGGAAAGTTAGTGTCAGTAATGCATGTATGAGTGCTTTCATAATAAACGACCATCAGAGACGAGCTTTTAATTATAATAAAGTTATGCTGGGATGTGCACACTATATATACTTTAAACCGCTAGTAATTTTATGGGCTGTAAAAAAAGAATGTTATATAAAATAAGGCTATTGATGATGATTGCAGCGATGACGTCGGTTGCGCATGCAACAGAAGTCACCATATATAAAAATGAGCTAAGTGGGCTGCTGACATGGACGGCTAAAGATGATGGTTTCAAGGTTGAATTTATTCAATTGCTACCGGATTTTATCCGAGCAATTTATGCCAAGCATAATTTTCCGCCCGAAGAAGTTGAACGTGCAGCCGCATACTGTGTGTTTGGTTCCATTATAAAGAACACTTCTGATAAGTTATTGAGTTATCGAGTGGATACCTGGCGTTACAGGATAAAGTCTTCGGGTGCGGTAGCGTCAAAAGAATTTCCGGTGAAGACAAAAACGCAATGGTTGGAAGAATGGAAAAAAGCAGGTATTAACTTTTCATGGACGTTATTGCCGGATAGTGGAGAGTTTGAAGTCGGTGATTGGCAACAAGGATTTACCACGATCAAATTGCCACGAGAGAGCGAGTTCGATTTGATCTATAAATGGAAGCTGGATGGGGTAGCCCATAGCGGTATCATAAAAAACATGAAGTGCGCGCCAGCAATGCTTCAGGAAATGAGTGAATAAATCATTATGAAATGTCTAATTAAATCTATATCGGTCGTATTATTGCTTATACCATTATCATTAGTGGCTGATTGGCAACAGCCTGAGTTAAGCCATAATTTAACACCGCTTAAAAATCAGGTTGTTGCTAGTGATTTTGAATTGGAGAACATGGACGAAGAAACTAAAAGCTTATCGGATTATCGTGGGCAGGTTGTGCTACTAAATTTTTGGGCGACCTGGTGTCCGCCGTGCGTACGTGAGATGCCATCGATGGAGCGGCTACATCAGGAAATTAAAGCGAAAGATTTTAAAGTCATTGCGCTGAATCAGATGGAAGAGGTCGATGATGTTTTTGCTTTTACTGGTCAATTAGAAGTTGATCCTACGTTTGAGATATTGTTTGATAAAACCAGCCAGGTTTCACAGGAGTACGCAGTTAAAGGTCTTCCTACGACTTATCTGATCGATAAGAAAGGTAATATACGTTATCGCGCCGTTGGTGGCAGAGAATTTAATCACCCTGAAGTGATTAAAATTATTAATCAGTTAATAGCAGAGTAGGTTTGTCAGCTTGGTGGCAGTGTATGGACTAATTGAGCAATGATACGGTAGTTTCTGCTGTTTGCCTGTCGATGGAAAATAACACTTCGCAGTATTCATTATTTTCATCTACAGGCGTCGGGTCGTCTGCACAGTTACAGCCTGCGATTACACCGGTATAGAATAGACCAGCTTTAATAAACAATTTATTATCATCACATTTTTTATTGAGCACAGTAGCTGCCAGACTATCGCTGATTGCGTAGCTGCTGTGAGAAAGTCCTTCTTGTAGTGGTAGGTCGTTTAGGCCTAAAGCGGAGACCTCTTTTATAAAGACGACATTAAAAGTTTCCGTGTCCCAGGCTAATAAGGATAAATCTAGTCTAAACATTATCTAATCGTTAGGCTTAAGATTGTTTAAGGTGATTTCCATGACGGTAACCGTAGTTTCATGATAGAGCTCTTCGCTTCGGACGCTCCACCCTAACCGCTGATAAAATGAATGTTGATCAGGTGTCAGCAGATAAAGTTTGTCTATGTCATTGGTCTGTGCCAGTCGCAGAATGTGCTTTACCAGCTTTGTGCCAATCCCCTTATTACGATTCGTTTCTGAGATATAAACGCTGGCCAGCCAGGGAGAAAGTTCTGGTTTTGTCTCCATGTCATTTGCCACGATGGCAGCAGAGCCGAGCAGTTCATAGTCTGTAGCAATATAAGTGGTTGGTATGAAATCCGAATTTAAGTAAGGCTGCATTCTTGTTATGCGTTCAGAGATACTCTCATGAGGATTGAAATGAGACCATTCTTTGTGATGCCACTTCGCAAGTGTTTCGATATGCTGAGGTTGGTGTTTTAAATTAATTATATTCAACATTTAGAATTCTGATTTTATTCGTCAGATACATCGAGATGACCTACTTTTACTAATATCAGTGTTTCTTCTTCAACACGAGGAAAATGTTTGCTCATATGCGGGCTACGTAACCAGCTACCTTTCGGGTATTCACCAAATTCATCAATAAATTTACCACTGATAACGACTATCTCTTCGCCACCCCAATGTGTGTGAGGTTGAAATACTTCATTTTCAGGCCACCGGACTAAGGCGGTACTTTCTGTATGATGCTGATGCAGACTCGACACTTTTAAATTACCAATGCCCGGTGACCATTGCTGAGCTTCGGGAGGCAGTACGATTTGTTCAGTATCATCCGGTTGAAATTGTTCAAGTTTCACAAACAGTGTACAACCTTCTTTAGTGAAAGGTTTGTGTTGTGAGCCAGGTGGGTTCCTGAGGTATGAGCCAGCAGGATAATCTCCATTTTCATCGGAAAACATACCGTCCAGCACATAGATTTCTTCGCCTTGGGGGTGTTTGTGTTGAGGAAAAAAGGAGTTTGGTTCAAATTTTACAAAGCTTGTCGTATGGCCGGATTCCATGGCTTCACGTTCCAGGTGAATTCGTGAAACGCCATCGGCAGGACTTTTTTCCCAGTGCAAGTCGGTAGTCTTGCAGCAAGCGTGTTCATTGAAGTCCATGTTAAGAAGGTAGCTATTATTCATCCTCTATTTTTAACAGGTTGTTTGACTTGTATCAACACCCTGTTTCGGGGGTTAAATAGACTATCGACGAGACTGGAAGGAGTATGTGATGAAAGTATTGAGTGACTTATTAAACGATTTTACGGGCTGGCTGACGATAGGCATAATCGTTTTTATGCTGATCATGATGGTATATCTGTTTAGTATGTTTATCAGTAAAGCGACTAAAGGCGAGTAGCTGCGTCTAGTAAGTCTGTGTGTGATATTCGTAAGTCGTCCAGCTAATATCTGCGCCAGTTAGATAGGGTAATGATATCAGGCCGATCACACCGATTATAGCCATGATTACAGCGCCAAGAAAGGCACTGGTAAAACTTTTGACTTCGAATTTTGGAACCAATGCCGCGGCTAGCATTATCATAAGAGCATTGATTACGAGCGCAAATAATCCAAGGGTTAAAACAGATAATGGTGCTGTTAGAAACCACAGTGCTGGTCTAATAAATGCATTTATTAGACCGAGGAAAGTAGCGGTAATAACGAAGGCAAGGAAGTTTTTTGACTTGATGCCAGGAACGATCAGTGTCGCGGCGCCGAGGCCGATAGCAGTGGCTAACCAGGCTATAAACAAAGCAATCATTACTATTTCCTAAGGACGTCGGTGTAGCATTGTGTGATCAGTAAAGATATCAATGTGAAAAAGGATTTAGAGTTTTATCGACGGAGAAGCCTTCATCCGATGATTTTTCCACTTCATGTATTGGTCCTTGTTGTGTCGAAGTCTTTTCATTAGTGAGGCAACACTTTTCAATCTGGCTAACGGCCAGAGCCTCATCAACTACGATTAAATTAAAAACTCGCTGATAGGGTTCATAAGTGGCCGAGGCGTCAAGTTTAAGTGATGTGTCGGTACGGATATAGTAGGATTTTCCCGCCGATAATATAAGTGAAATCTCAGTGATGCCAGCATAGTTTTTATTTGGTTCTATTTCAAAAATGGTTTTACCTGGTGGCAGCGTCATCGACGAATACTGCCCATTTTTTATCGAGAGTTTGTATTCATCGTTGACGAGCAATTCAGGAGAGTAAGCGGCATTAGACATTGATGATGGCCGGTAAAGATAGACTGTCGCAGAATCATCGCTGGCAGGCTTTGGAGTAAACTGAATGTTTTCGTCAAGAGTACTGCAGGCCGCTGTGCAAATAAAGGCGATGAACAGAAAAAATTTAAAAGCCATTATTCAAAGCTCAATTGGTAACCGGCAGTATCAAGATGGTTTATTTCTTTTATGAGGTCAGCGAGTGTCATGTTGTGATTGTCCAGCCAGCCATCTGGAAATTTTATATTAATCGTTTTCTTGTCAACCGTTATGTCTATATCAGGAATAGTCTGACGGGCTCTTCCGCGGTGAAGCAAGACAGCAATCCGTAACAGCACACACATGTGCTTACCGACTTTAACGAACGGTGCCATTAATTCTTTGAAAACATTAGCTCTAAATTTACTTCGATGAGATAAAACTAAGGCTGCTAATAGTGCCTGCTCCTGTCTGGAGAATCCCTGCATGTCGGCATTAGTTAGTAGGTAGGCACCATGTTTGTGGTAATTATTATGTGAGACCTGGAGACCGATCTCATGTAGCATCGCCGCCCATTTGAGTAATGGTTTCATTTGGTCTAAATCAGAGGACCAATGCTCGCATACCTGATTACATAGTTGTTCTACTGTGCTGGTGACGCGTTTTGCCTGTTGAATATCAACGCCCCATTTAGCCATGGCAGATTCGACGGTTGCATCTCGCACGTCCTGATGAGTGATGCGACCAACGAGATCATAGAGTAGGCCCTCGCGCATACCTTGATCCGATACGCGCATCTGCTCAATTTTAAGAGTATCGAATGCGGCCAATAGTATAGAGAGGCCACCGACAAGTACCGGTTTGCGATTTTCAGTGAGTCCGCGTAGTTTAACTTTGTCGATGTGACCAGCATCGATTAGGGCTTTTCGTAGTTGCTGAAGCGAATGATAGTTGATACCGTTTAAACACCAGCCTTGTTCTTGGACGATATCAGCAATCGCTTTTATAGTGCCCGCACAGCCGATGGCTTCGCCCCAATATTTATGTAAAAACCCTGCGGATTGAGGAAATAATATCAGTGCAGCGTCAAGTTCTGCTGCTTTCATATTGCTTTCGGTGATCTCGCCGCTGCTAAAAAAACGTTTGCTGGCACTGACGCAGCCTGTGTACAGGCTTTCTCTTCGTAATGAATGCATGTCCTGACCGATAATCAACTCGGTACTACCACCACCAATATCAACGACTAAGCGTTTATCACCTTTTGTCGCAAGACCATGTGCGACACCCAGATAGATGAGTCGAGCTTCCTCTCGCCCTTCTATGATTTCGATAGGATGGTTTAAAATCTGCTCTGCTCTATTAACGAATGATTCAGCATTTGTGGCGACACGCAGGGTGTTCGTGCCGGCAATGCGAACACAAGAATGTGGTAGGTTACGGATTCGCTGTGCAAAAGACTCAAGGCACTCAAAAGCGCGATTTTTTGCATCTTCATCAATCGAGCCATGTTCATCAAGACCGCCGCCAAGGCGTACATTTTCTCTTAAACGGTCTATAACAGATAGGGTGCCAGATTTTTCCAGGCGAGCCACGATCATATGGAAGCTGTTGGAGCCAAGATCAATAGCGGTAACCGTTTCAGGAAGGTGATTTTCAGTAGTTGTCATAGGCCATGTGGTTTGTTACATCTGCTAATTTGAGTGGCATCTTACATTAATTGTTACAAGTGATAAATTTAACTGTGTAGAAGATTCAAAGTGCATTTCATTTTTGTAAAACTAGTCGTAAGTATCGCTCTGTTATTTATTGCGACAAATCTGTACGCAGAGCCGCACGTGCAATCTCATGAACAAGAAGTAGTAGAGGAAAATGAGAGTGCCAAAGAGCTCGAGATAGAGATAGAGCAAGGACCTGTGCGACCGACTGCGATTGAGGAAGATAGTTCGATTAGCTGGAGTGGAGATGATGTAACGGAGTCAGAAGAACTTTACATTATCAGAAGAGAACACCCTGACAACCCTTGTGAACGTGGGTTAGATGAATACCGCTATGAAAAAAGCTGGTATGACTATTCACAGATATATGTTAATTCGAGATTTTGTGAACCTGCGTTATGGTTCGATAATTTTTTTGCGACCGACAGAATCTTTAACGAAGGTGTAGCCGGTACTTATGTGCGGTGGAGGCATGAATTCAGGCTTGATGAGGAAGAGTCGTTTGAATACAAGATGCGACTTAAGTTTAGTCTTGTGTTGCCCGGCTTTAAAGATAGGTTACGACTAACATTTGAAGGCGAAGAGGATGAGGATCTGCGTGATATCGCCGCTAGCGATGTCGATGAGACCAATAACAAACTTGCTTTGCAATTAGATCTGAAAGAAGGTGCAAGATCAAAATTTAGTGTCAGTGTAAGTCTGTCACCGCGGATACGTTTTCGTTATCGTTACACGTATCCTGTTTTACAAGACACTATTTTGAGGTTTACACAGGAGGCACAATGGAAGGATGGCGTCAATAGTGCGCGTTCCAGGTTTGATTTCGAACAACCATTTTCGGGTAATTTTTTATTTCGTTCATCAACGGGGCTAAAAGTGTCTGAAGAATATGATGGTGCTGATTGGTTACAGGGTTTTGTCACATATCAACGGATCAATAAAAAGACATCAATGGCATACGAGTTAAGTGCCGAGGGTATAACAGAGCCTATATCCGTAACAACAAATTATCGTGTTGGTATCCGATTCAGGCAGAACTTTCATCGTGAGTGGCTGTTTTATGAGGTCGTTCCTGAGCTTACCTGGCCGGTAACTTTTGACGCAGAACGAGAAGAGATAGAACAGGATAGACGATCTAAGTGGGGTTTGTTTTTCCGAATTGAAGTGCATTTTGGTAACGCTCAGAAAAAGCGTTACCAGGATTATAATTAGGCTAGGGTAACAATTCAGGACTTTTTATCTAGAAAAGTCGCTAGCTCACGGACGGTCGGATGGTCAAAAAGGTCTGTGATATCGACTTTGTCTGGATATAGCTCGTCGAGTTGCTCGTGTATTTCAGCAAGGGCTAAAGAGCTTATACCGATCTCAAACAGGTTGTCGTCAAGATTGATCTGTTTGTCCTCGACCGTCGTATTGCAAATAGTTAATATCTTACTTGCTGTTGTGTCTGTACTTGAGTCATCGGTGCTTTCTTTATGCGCTTGCAGTAAGTCATGTATAGCCAGAATTTCTTCATTAAAATGACCAGAGATATATTCGTCCCCAAGCAGGTGCCTTTGTATTTTGCCGCTTGTGGTTTTAGGAATGCGCTTGACCGGTATGACGTGATGGACTTCAGCACCAGTCGTTTCGTTTATGGTTTTTCGAATAGTGTTAACTAGAGGTATAAAGGCTTCGATCTCACCACGATATAGAATAAATATTAATAGTTCATCATCATCGGCACCCGACTTTCTAACACCAGTTGCTACCACCTTGCCAAGTTCTAGTTCGTCTAGCGGATGTAAGATATTTTCCAGGTCGTGTGAATAAAAATTTTGACCATGTACAAAGATGATGTCTTTAATCCTACCAGTAATAATCATTTGGCTGTTTATAAACACACCGAGGTCACCCGTATCAAGCCAGCCATCATTTATCAGTTGTTTGTTAATTTCATCATCAAGATAGTAACCAGCGGTTACGTTGTCGCCTTTTATCTGTATTTTTCCGACCGTATTTTCAGTAAGTGGGTTGTTGTTCATATCGGTAATCTGGACGTGACAGTTATCGACGGGCTCACCAACAAAAACAAACTCCATCGAGTCATCACCATCTGTGGTTTCAACCGTATCGCCCACGGCAAGTTTTTGGCGTTTTAGCCGTATGCTCTTCATCGCACACCCTGGCTTAGAAAATGATACTGCAAGACTGGCTTCGGCTAAGCCATAGACTGGTGACATCGACTGACTATCCAGGCCGTAGTCAGACAAGGCATTTAAAAACTGGTGACATAGTTCGAGTGATATTGGTTCTGCGCCGTTGAATATCTGGCGGACGTTAGATAGATCAATCTGATCTATGCCTTTTGATTGAAATACTTTTAAGAAATGTTTATATCCAA
>WTCC01000137.1 GCA_013138755.1 Gammaproteobacteria bacterium | reverse complement strand
TTACTGATGGCTTACGACTGGCGGGTTTTAATTAAGCATGGCAGCATTTACTTTATGTTTATTCGTATAGATTAATCACTGTTCTTATAGCAGTTATTGAATGACCGTTCACCAAATTAAATCCTGTAGCATTGTTAGTGTAAATATTTATACTTAATTATTGTCGATAAGATTTATAGGAGGACTTGATATGAAAAATGCAATATTTACACTCGTTGTTATGTCAATTTTATTGAGCATGCCATGCCACGCTGATAACGCCAAGCAAATCTATACTTCAATGAAGGGCCTGGAAGGAGAATGGGTGCTGTCGCCAGCTGACAAGCAGGAAGGAAAAGCAACAAAACATAAACTTGTTGCACAACTGGTAGGGACCGATGCAGTTGGCATGAGCTTTAAGCTCGTTGGAAAGGGCAGTACTGTGCAGGAGAATCTTCTCCCGGGTACGAAGAAAGAAATGGTGTCTATGTACCATTGCAAAGATGCCTCATGCTCACAGGTAAAGGCGACGCATTATTGCGTGAAACAGAACCAGCCTGAAATGTTAGCAGATCTATCCAGCACGAAAAATTTACTCTCCTACGATTGTGATATGAGCACAGAGCTATGTCAGTCTGCTCAGAACCATGTGCACAAAATTAAGCATGAACTATCTGATGGAGGCAAACATCTCAAGACTACGTACACAAGCTGGAATAATGGCAAGTATCTAAAAGATTCTGTCTATCACTTTGATCGTAAATAGCGTAAGGTTTAACAAACTATTTCACTGCTGTCCCGTTAAAAAATATATTATTGTATACAAATGGCGATATAGTCGGCATTAGCTAACGATTATACAAACCGAGACATGAATCGGTAACTACCTGCTGAGACACGCAGTGAACCCATCCATGGGGCTCGCACCCGCATCCTTGCGGGTGACGGTCTCAGCAAGTAGTTACCGACCCATATCTCTAGCTGTTAACGGGCAGCAGTGAAACTATTTGATTATTTCAGCATGCAGTTTTCCACAACATTACGGGTAATGCTTTTCAGCACATTTCTTGCGATTCACGGTATAAACAGCATCGCTGAGACTCAGACAGCCACAGCAAAAACTCCAGGTAGCAAAGAAGAAACGTTACAGACCGTTCCTTATATAACATTTCGCAATAAAACCGGCAGTGAAGATGCTGCAGATTATTTTGGTGGTGGACGCAGTACTGTGCATGCCGGGTATTGTGATTTATCTAATACATCGCTGAGTCTGTTAAAACCTGTCGCAGATAATGTGCCTTTTTATATTCCCGAAGACATAGTAACTCTGGAGGCGGTTAGAGAATCAACGCTTGATATGTTGTGGAATGATGTAAAGGATTCATCGCATGGCCGTAGACCCACGCTGTACACGCACGGTTACTATGTCGATTTTGAAAGAGGCTGTAAACGCGCTTCGTTGTTTCAGAAGGCCGTTGGCCTGACTGGGCGTTTTTTGTTTTTTAGCTGGCCATCAGATGGCATATTATTAAACTATACCTATGATGAAGCTGACCTGTACTGGAGCGTGAAACCGCTACGGCAAACCTTGCTTGATATGAACAGGCGCTTTGGCAAAGGTAACAGTAATATTGCCGCACACAGTCTTGGCGCCCGGGGTGTCTTACTTGCACTCGTTATGATGGCACAGGCAGAACAGACCAGTACACCATTATTTAATCAGGTGGTATTGATCGCGCCAGATATCGATGCGGAAATATTTAATCAGTACCTGCCACTGATTGCGCCATTGGCAAAAAATATCACCATATATGTGTCAGGCAATGATCATCCACTGGCCCTGTCTCACCAGATCCATGGTTATCCACGGCTGGGTGAATCGGGTAAACACCTTGATGGTCTGACCGGAATAAATATTATCGATGTTAGTGATATGCCGGTACGTTATCCTTCTGGCCATCTCTATCATCTCTATCATAAGGCTGTTGCTAATGATCTCGCTCAGCTTTTGAATGAAGGTATACCGGCATCACAACGCAGCAATCTCAAACAGGCGGGTAAGAACTACTGGCGGTTGCAGTCTACGATGGACGAGTAAATAATAGGTTGTGTTTGTAGCAGGGTCAGCACCGAAACAGTGAGTGGTATGAGGGCGGCATCTCATGATTTCTGGTACGCACATCCCTGGGTTAGCAGTGATATCCTGACCCTGTTTCTGTTTCATAAACGTCCCGCTGAGCGAGGACTGGTGGAAGCGGTTAAAGATAACAACATACGCTACTGGATCTTTACGCCAGATTACCAGGAACGTATTATTGATATTATTTCGTCAAAAAAAATAAACAATGATTGATCGACTGCCGATTTCCCTGTTATTAAAATTTTATGAAAAATAAGTTATTACTTTGCCTGAAGGGTTATATCAGAATATATTTGCTGAGAATACTGTATATCGTTGTCGGTAGTTTCATCGGTGCAGTTACTCTATATATCTATTTACTAAACAGTCGTCCTGACCTGGATCTTTGGCATACGGTTTATCTTGATGAGGAGTTTACGGAAGAAAAACAGGTAGAGATTGTTTCATTTGAGCAATATCTTGCTCTGGAAGAAAAACTGTTTCAGCAGTTGCAGACTGATATCTACAGCAAGTCTTCGACACACGCTGGTCAAAAACTTAATCGTTTTGAAAGCGGCAGCCTGTCTGACCCTGAGAGTTACGCAAAAAACTGGAATCGTAGTTTCATTATGAAACCTGAACAGCCCCGTGGAGGTGTTCTGCTTCTGCATGGCCTGTCGGATTCCCCTTACAGTATAAGAGCCCTGGCAAAAGAGCTGTATCAACAGGGTTATTATGTACTCGGTTTGCGCATGCCGGGTAATGGCACAGCAC
>WTCC01000139.1 GCA_013138755.1 Gammaproteobacteria bacterium | reverse complement strand
AAACATACACGTACAGGAAGACCTTTAGGTGATGAATCTTTTATCAGGAAACTTGAGGTTGTCACTGGTTTGTGTTTGATGCCACAAAAGCCAGGGCCAAAAGTTTAAAGTGAATTAGGTATACTGTCCCCGGAATTCTCCGGAATTCTAATAACAGCATGTTATACGTTTATTATCTTCCCCAACTTTTGTGTATAAGTTGGGGAAAGATGATAATGTTCAGCCATGAAAGCGTCATATAGATGGCAGGCTACACTGAAATAATATGAAACCGACATTGGTGAAATGTCATTGAATGCGAGCAAGCACCACTAAGTGGACTTCTGGAAAACTTTCCTGACAGAGAAAAAATACCGCTAAGCAGATATTGAGAAAACTTTGCTGTAGCGAAAACCGACCCTCTATTGTTCAACATGACCCAGTAAAGAATTGGTTTTTCTAGAAATGAGCTCTCTGTCATTCAAGTTTAGAATAAATTAATGACTGTATGCGATTAACATTTTAGCCCTCTTTTCAGTCGGCGTTGCTTTAGTCTTGCAACGTTGATATCCAAAGGCGGAGACGGAGACCTAGTTCGGTACTGTATCCTGTTTCGACAAATTTTATTTCACCATTGGGGGATAGAATAAAACTGGCGGGGACACCCGTCAGGCCAAAGTTCTGAGCCAGTTCACCACTGTTATCCAGCATCACTGGGAAAGTCAGCTGGTTCTCTAGCATATAGGCTTTAACTTCTCTCTTTCCCTCAGACCACGAGGCAATGCTGATCACCGGATAGTCATGAGATATCGACTCTATATTGTCCTTTTCTAGATCACAGATCGGGCACCAGGTCGCCCAAAAATGAAACAAAACGGGCTTGCCTGAATACTCTGCAATTGTGAAGGCGGTACCATTCATCAATCCACCGCTAAATTTAGATAGATTTCCGCTCTGTGTATTACGGGACTTCCACCAGTTGGTGGCCTGCATTACAACAACAAAAAGTACGATATAAAACAGCCAGGAAAGCCATCGATTTTTTGTTTGGGTATTCATATGCCTTAATACTACTGAAAGTGGTTTAGCTTGATTTCCCTAACCGGTGTTATGCATGCATTTAACGATTGTAGTAATGCTTTAAATTGATTATGAGCAACCCTTACATAAGAGACCCTTGGCTTATGACTGGCGAAGAGCACGTTCTTCCAATGCCGCTATTCTCGCTTCGATGGGGGGATGCGAAGAAAACAATGCCATAATGCCACCTTTATCGTTTATACCAAAAGCTGCCATTTGTTCGGGTAATGCCTCAGGTTCTACCTGTCCTAGACGTTTAAGCGCATTAATCATGTTCTGGTGTCCGGCTAGATCAGCACCGCCGGTGTCGGCAATAAATTCACGTTTTCTTGAGAAATACATCACGATAGTCGATGCTAGTATGGATAAAACCACCTGCGTTACTATCACTGTTACAAAGTAACCGATACCGTGACCTTGATTATTTTTTAAAATAACACGATCTACGATATGACCGACAACACGGGATAGGAATACTACAAAGGTATTAACAACGCCCTGGATAAGCGTTAACGTCACCATATCGCCATTAGCAATGTGGCTCATCTCATGACCGACTACAGCTTCTATTTCACCCTGCGCCATATTATCTAACAGGCCTTGTGAGACAGCCATTAAGGAATTGTTTTTACTTGCGCCGGTGGCAAAAGCATTCATGGCCGATGAAGGAAAGATTGCAACCTCAGGCATTTTTATACCAACTATCTTGGCTTGTTTCGTAACGGTACTAACCAGCCATTTTTCAACATTGGTCGATGGGTCCGTGATAACGACAGCACCGGTCATACGTTTCGCCATCCACTTTGACATCAATAACGATATAAATGCTCCTCCAAAACCGATAACACCAGAGAGTATAACCAGTGCCTGGATATTAAGATCAGATCCGTTTTCCGCCAAGATGCTATCAACACCTAATAGCCTTAAGGTAATGCTCAAAACCACCATGATAGCGATATTGGTCATGATAAATAGCATAATTCGTTTCATTGCTTTTCCTGTGTTCTATATACGGGTTAATCTGTTGTATATGGAGGTTAAAGTGGTTATTTCAATGTACTATTTTGATTATACTCGTGAGAAAATAAAAAATTTATGAGGTGCTTTATATTTAAGGAGAAATTTAAAATTATTGTCTCAATGCACCAGTTCACCACATAGGCGACATTGGGCAATAGAGCACTTCTTAGAAGAATTCGTACAGAACGGACATTCAAAAAATAGTCCTGACCGAGCATTTCCGGCCAACAGGAGACATTCACCACAAACAAAAACAGCTCCCGAAGGAGCCACTATTGATTAACATTTGATCATTATACTTTCTTTCGTCTAGCAATACCGATTAAACCTAAAAGACCTGAGCCGAAGAGCCAGGC
This sequence comes from Gammaproteobacteria bacterium, assembly GCA_013138755.1. Lineage (GTDB taxonomy): Bacteria > Pseudomonadota > Gammaproteobacteria > SZUA-229 > SZUA-229. The sequence goes on along the minus strand of WTCC01000139.1, from coordinate 2,932 downwards.
GGCTGCGGGGATAGGGACCGCGGACACCTTCTGCCAGTCGGCGTAAACCTCGCCTGCGATGTCCGTGGTATCGTAGAACGACGCGATATTGAGAACGCTGAACAGGCGGGCGTCTGCATCCGCGGTGTTGAAGATGCTGTGGATTTTGATCTGGCCACCGGAGGCGCGGAAGGGTGTATAGATCCACGTGAAGGTTGAGATGGTGATGCCGACGGTGAGCGCGGGGTTGTCATTGAAAGTGGGGTTGGCGATATATGCGGCAACAAGGGCGCTGTTTGCGTCGGTCACGGTGGCGAGGTTGGTGAAATCGAGCCTACTTCCGTCTAGTCCGACCAAACCGGCCCAAGTGCCTTCGAGGAATCTGACGTTATACTCGTCACTGCCGAGCGTGATGCCGTCGAAGCCGGCCAGTTGGCCGTCTACGATGTAGGTGGTGACCGGGGCTGCGCTGCCGACGGATGCGGCGAGTAGTATACATGCGGCCGCTACATACTTCATTGATTTCATATTTGTGTCTCCCTCATAATTGATGCGTGCCGCCAACCTCCTCCTGCCTTAAAGTTTTCGGCAGTTTCGTACGTTAGGCCAAATGTAGAACTTAGGTCTAACGACTGCAACCCAGTTGTATCATCGGTAGTGTAAACGCCATTGTCTATTAATGACGCATTAACGCTGGCTGATAAAACTAAAGCTGACATACCCACCGCAAGTGACTTGATATTCATGCTCCTATACATATTTCATACTCCTGATTTTTATTTCATTTACTCGTCATTGCGACGTGTTTGCTTAGACTAAATACGTGCAATTTCCATACCAAAATAGAGGTTAATTAAGAACCTCAATGTTTTCAGAAAGATAACAACTATATGGAAATTCCTCGATTATCAAAGTGTAAAGTTTTCGATAATTTCACCTCTTTTTTGGAGTCTAATAGTCACAAAAATTTACAGTTACTGAACGGCTGCAAAGGGTCGGTGACAGTCATTCAGGGTTGGTTAATTTTTAATCCTGTCCCCATTTTTCATCTCATTTAATTAACTAGTTCCACATGTAAAATTTACGCTCTCTACTATAATTTTTGATATATGAGCCAAAATAAACTGTAACTATTTAACCTAATTTATTTCAGGATTATTTCATGGCGAAAAAAACACTTATCTTTTCAATTTCTTTACTATTAATCAGCTCACAAAGTTTTGCAGGCTCCACTTTAGATGCTGCCATTGGCGGTGGTATTGGAGGAGCTACAGGTGCCGCCATAGGCAATGAACTTGGAGGTCGTGAAGGCGCAATTCTTGGTGGTGCAATAGGTGGCGCAACTGGTGCAGCAATTGCTACTAATGATAATAAACATGAACACAATTACGACCGTTCATCTACAAGTAATAATTACAAAGCACCTGCCAGTAGTCACAATCAAGGTTCCTTTTGCCCTCCCGGTCAAAAAAAGAAAGGTCGTTGTTAATCACAACAAACGAGTGTCTAAAAAGGATTTTAACTGACATAAAAAAGCACTCAGGACAGTTAATAACCTGAGTGCTAATAGTCTTACTTCCTATGCCAGTAAATATGAAAACCTGACAATCCGTCGTCGACCAGGTTGATATTAGTAGATTAATTCTACACATGTCTGAATTATCTATTATTTATTGCTGTAGGTTTAATGGCAGTTGCCGGCCATAACCAGACCGTCAGATGGGGACAAACATTACTGGGCAAGAAGATTTAGCCAGCAAACCATCAATAGCATCGCCCATCAAAGCTCTGTATAAAGGGCTATGTTGTTGATGTCCTAACATAACCAGATCAACAGCTAATTGCTCAGATTGTTGCAATATCGTACTTATTATTGAGCCTTGTACTAACTGAGCTGTAGCGTCAATATTCACACCCTGCAAATATTTTTCGATATGCAGTAAAAAATCATGTTTATGACGAAGCTCTTTAGCGATCTCACGTCGAAATATCTTGCTATCAACATTATAGGGTGGCTCGCATGAAGGTGGGACAATATGGATGATATGCACCTTACTTGAACAATTGTTTGCCAGCTCAATAGTTTTTTCCAATATTGGCGATGAGATTGTTGTAGCATCACAATCCTTAATAGTCATGAGTATATTTTTCATCGGTAGGTACTCCTTTACTCGTACTCGTCATAGCGACGAAAGATATTTTTAATAACCATTACAACAATAAGGAAATAAAAATGAATGTCAATCAAATACCAGCACATTAGAATTTGATGGTTTTTTAACATGCAATGAACACGAGCAGAATGAAGGTATAAATACTAGGATTTATTAACAGTAAATGAACGTCTCTTATGTACATGGACTCCTCCTGCTTAGCAAGTATTACCGTTAACAAATTAAGACGCGTATGTATATTCGGTTTTTGATGGAGACTCTATTTCCTAACCCACAATTTTTGAGCGGCTGTTATGGGTCGGCAACAGTCAGTCACCCTTAGTCTTTCTCAAAACTCAACCGACTGGCAGTCGTCGGCCAAGAGCAGACTGACAGGCAAACAAAACCCCGCACTATGGCGGGGTTGAATTGCAAAATAAATAATTAAGATTGAAATACTGACCCCATTATTCGTTTTAGCTTTAAATATTAATTTGCGCCTTAACTATCCGTTTTATTACTATTAGCATTTACCTGATACAAGAATTCTTCTAGCCTGTTGTCAGCATCAAATAAATGCTCTTCCAGCCAGTGTCTCAATATTTGCATATAATCCTTGCCGAATGGGGTGTTACCATGGTCAAATTTGTTTTTTAAAACTAATAGTTGTTCCAGCAAATCGGCATGTTCTTTTTTATGATCGATAATCTCTGTATATTTATAGGTTTCCATTATTGCTTCTTCATTCTTGAAATGCTCTTCTGCTAATGCGACAAAATCACTAAGATATTTATGTACTT
>WTCC01000227.1 GCA_013138755.1 Gammaproteobacteria bacterium | reverse complement strand
TGGCTGGATTTTGAAACGGCAAGTAAATTAACAGGTTCACGTTACGTGGTCATGCACGGTCAGATGGCTAAACTGCATCGAGCGTTAATTCAGTTCATGTTAGACGTGCATACGAACGAGCATGGTTATACTGAAGTTTATGTGCCGTATATCGTTAACAGTGAGAGTTTAAGAGGCACGGGGCAGTTACCTAAGTTTGAAGAAGATCTGTTCTGTGTGGATAAAGAGGCAGGTCATTATCTGATTCCTACAGCCGAAGTGCCGGTTACCAACATTGCTCGTGATGAGATTTTAGATGCAGCCCTGATTCCATTAAAGATGACCAGCCATACGCCTTGCTTTCGTTCAGAAGCCGGCTCTTACGGCAAAGATACCCGGGGCATGATCAGGCAGCATCAGTTTGATAAGGTTGAAATGGTGCAATTGGTCAGTGCTGATAAAGCTTGGGAAACCCTGGAAGAATTAACATTACATGCTGAAGCCATTTTGCAAAAACTGGAATTACCCTATCGTACAGTTATTTTGTGTAGTGGTGATGTTGGCTTTTCCGCAGCAAAAACCTACGATCTTGAAGTCTGGTTGCCAGGTCAGCAAGCATACCGTGAAATTTCATCATGTAGTTGTTTTGGTGATTTTCAGGCTAGAAGAATGCAGGCTCGTTGGCGGAACCCTGAAACTAATAAGCCCGAGTTTTTAAATACTGTTAATGGTTCTGGTTTGGCAATAGGCCGGACACTGGTTGCTGTGTTAGAAAATTATCAGCAGGAAGATGGCAGTATCTTGATACCTGAAGTATTGAAACCGTATATGGGTGGTGTGGAAAAATTACAGGCGTAAGTGTAATGCACTTGTGTAGCTTTTATAAATACCTATTATAAGAATATGCTAAACCTTCCGGACAAACTCTACACAGTCAATTCAGTTGTCCAGCTAGAGCAGATAGCAATCAATCAATATGGTATCCCGGCCTATGAATTGATGCAGCGTGCGGGAGAAGCTGTATTCAACGTTATTTCGACAAACTATTCTCAGCATAAAAAAATCGTGGTTATCTGCGGGGCAGGTAATAATGCAGGCGATGGTTATGTCGTTGCTCGATTGGCGAAACAATCTGGTTTTGATGTGCGCGTATATAGTCTTATTGACCCTGCTGTATTAAATAATGAAGCATTGCTCGCATACCGTGACTGGATGAATGCGTCTGAGGATAAAGACTCTTATACCAGTGTTGATCCATCCTTTCTGGAAGAAGCAGAGGTGATTGTTGACGCGATTCTTGGTACCGGACTCAGTCGTGAAGTTAAGGCGGAGTGGGCGGAATGCATCGAAATGATAAACGATGTTCCGACGCCAGTTATCTCGGTCGATATTCCATCAGGCTTAATCGCAGATACCGGTAATATTTCAGGTGTGGCAATTAGAGCAGATGTCACGGTAAGTTTTATCGGCTTGAAACAAGGACTGTTTACTGCTCAGGCTAGTGATGTATGTGGTCAACTTATTTTTGACGATCTTGCATTACCGGCTGAAGTTTATTCTCATGTCGAATGTGATGCACGATTGATTAACCATATTAATCTCGCTTTATTGCCAGAGAGAAAATCATCGTCACATAAAGGCTGCTTTGGTCATGTATTGATTGCAGGTGGTAATAGCGGTATGGCTGGTGCTGTTATCCTCGCGGCAAAGGCTGCCCTGCGCACTGGAGCGGGGCTGGTCACTATAGTTACCGTTCCGCAAAATCTGTCTGCGATCAGCTGTGCAGTTCCCGAAGCGATGGTTAAAGTCTGTGATAAAGATTCCATAGAAGACCTGTTTCGTGAAGGCTTTATTAATGACATCACACATGTGGCTGTTGGTATGGGGCTGGGGAAAAATACGTGGTCGCTAAAGTTATTGAAGCATTGTGTCAGGCTAAATATACCGATGTTAATCGATGCAGATGCTCTGAATATAATAGCAAAAGTAGGTATAAATAATTTAGCTGTCTCGTCGACGAAACCAGTAGTGATTACACCTCATCCGGGTGAGGCGGCGCGGTTATTAACAGCTGACGGGGAGATTTCTTCGTCGGATATACAGATTGACCGTTTCAAGGCAGTTAGAGCATTACATGCTCTATTTAATGATTTTGATTCGTGTAGCGTTATTTTGAAAGGTTCTGGCACGTTAATATATGATGGAAAAATACTGAAAATTTGCCAACTAGGTAGCGCAGCAATGGCCGCACCCGGTATGGGTGACGTTTTGAGTGGCGTATTGATAGCATTATTAGCGCAAAATAAAGCTATGTCAGAAGTTACGCTTAATGAGATTTCAGAATTAGCTGTATGCATTCATGCCGCCGCCGCCGATACTGTAAGCGATGGAAAAACACGCGGCTTATTAGCTTCAGATGTAATAAATGCGTTACCTGGTGTGTTGCAATGAGTATCTCAATACAAACACATCAATGTTTTCTGGCTGATGAAAAACAACAAGTAGCATTGGCGCAGAAGGTTGCGCAGTGCCTTAAAACATCGTTTGTATTCTTGTTAAAAGGTAACCTTGGTGTGGGCAAGACAACCTTTGCCAGGGGGTTTGTGCAGGCGAGTGGTTTTGACGGAGTTGTTAAGAGCCCGACGTATACACTGGTTGAGCCTTATCCGATTACTTATAATCGAATGTGTTATCACTTTGACCTGTACCGATTAGGCGATCCTGAGGAACTGGAATTTACCGGCGCGCGCGATTATTTCAATGAAAATGACGTCTGTCTGGTGGAATGGCCGGAAAAAGGTGAAGGTTTTTTGCCTGTTGCAGACTGGATTTGTGAATTTAGCCACCATGAAACGGGTAGAAATTTACTCATTTCAGCTGCGACAAACAAAGGTAAAAAGTTGATGTTACAGGTCTTTTCTGATTTTTGACTCTAGGAACATCACGTATCTATATAAAATATATGAAAAAATACTTGCATTATTATTATAAGTTGCCACAATAGCGTTACGTAAAAGAAGAATTATAGATACTAAAACTAACATCAGATGAGACTGTTTCTATAGATATGGAAAATCATCGTCGCAAATTTCTAAAAAGTTTAGCCGGATTAAGTGGTCTGGCTGCTTCTGTGTCGCCTGGATTATCTGTAGCTGCTAAATCATCTAGCTCTCAAGTGAAAGATATCCGTCTTTCAAAAAATAAGGGTTACGTTCGACTGGTGTTTGATCTAGACGGGCTGGCGAACCACTCGGTTTTTGCGTTGCATGGACCTGAGCGCGTTGTTCTCGATATAAAGAACACCAGGATGACACATGGGATTGTCGATCAGGTACAGGCAAATTCATTAATTCGTGGTATTCGAAGCGGCGTTCGTAATGGTGACGATATACGAATCGTGTTTGACTTAAGTAAAGGCGTGACACCTCGCAGTTTTTTACTGACACCATCGGGTAAAGCAGGGCATCGTCTGGTACTCGATCTGCACGATAAAAAATCCACCACGTCTAGTACTAAGAAATCAACAGCGAAAAAATCTAAAAAACGTGATGTAATCATTGCGATAGATGCCGGTCATGGCGGCAAAGATCCAGGTGCTACTGGACGCGCAGGTACCAGAGAAAAAACCATAACACTGCAGATTGCCAGGCGTCTAGAGAAAGACATCAATAAGCAACGCGGTATGAAAGCAGTTCTTGTTCGTAAAAATGATCGTTATATGAGACTGCGTGACCGTATCCACAAAGCCAGAAATGCACATGCGGATATGATGATTTCATTACATGCAGATTCGTTTCCTGATCCACGAGCGCGTGGATCTTCAATCTATGCATTATCCGTTGATGGTGCGAGTTCGGAAACGGCTCGTCTGTTAGCAGATAAAGAAAATGCAGCAGATTTACTGTTCGGTGACATGGAGTTCGCCGTCGAAGACAAGATGGTAAAAGAAGTTCTGTTCGATCTGTCGCTGACAGGAACAATCGAATCAAGTCTGGACATCGGTTCGGAAATTCTCAAGCAGATCAAAACGGTAAACCGTGTTCATAAGAAAAAAGTACAGCAAGCAGGTTTCGCTGTATTGAAGGCACCTAATATTCCATCTGTTTTGATCGAAACAGCATTTATCTCAAACCCTAGAGAAGAAAAGAATCTGCGTAGCGCTTCGCATCAGAAGAAAGTCTCTAAGGCGATTACACGTGGAGTGAATAAGTATTTTTCTCGAAAAGCACCACCAGGAACTTGGTTGGCTGAATCTGATGGTGATTATACAGTCGGTGAAAGTGACGGATTACATCAGATAGCGAGAGACAATAATGTAAGTGAAGAAGATTTGCGTGCACGCAATGCGTTGTATGCCGATAACCTGAAGGCAGGTCAGGTAATTAAAATTCCAGTGAGTTAATGAAGCAAAAATAAAAATAATAAGATTCACGGAAAGCTGCTAATGACCCTTATAGGGTCATTTTTTTGCCTGAAAAAAACAACCAATCTGATTTTTATTTTATAAGTTATTGTTTTATATGTGTATAAAGTGAAAGTATCTGAATTAGTAAAAAATCGTTTTGTTGGATGGAATGGTATTTAAATTAGCTGTTTTGCAGGCAGATAAGAAAGCGTCAAAAGCGGTGTTAAAAAGGCAACACAATTGTCATTTTGTGACACAAAATTTAATATAATTTTTTGAAAAATATCTTTGATATTCACAGACTTAGCGTCTATTTTATATCTAATACAGTTGTAAATAATAATAATAAAATTCTGAAAAATAAAAACCACCGCCTAACATTTTTTTCAACGAGTAATTCTTTGTTTTAAATGTTTTAAGAATCTTTCCATGTTGAGCATGTGCAACGTATCGGACGGTTGGTTTAGATAATAAGTTTTCAGGGTTAAGCCGGTTAGATTAATTTGAACACCTACATCAATAATTTTATAACGCAGCGCTTCAATATTTTCGTAATGTTGATAACGGCTGTGAACAAAAAAATTGTTTATCACAAGAAGTCACTCCCTGTTTTTATTCTTAGTCTGTGTTTTACCAGCAATGTGTTTGCAGCTGCTGGCGATCTGATCAGCAATACTGTCTTTATCACTTATGACGTTAGTGGTTTACCCGGCACTGTCAATGCGACCACATCATTTACTGAAGACCGCCGGATAAACTTTCTGGTGACAGAATCAAATGGTGGTGCTGTAGTTCCTGTCATCAGTGATATGACTGCCGCAGTGCTTCAATTCACCGTGACTAACATGGGTAATGATACGCACGATTTTTTAGTAACGGCTGTGAATACAGCGCCCAATCCTTTTGGGTTACCTGCAGATAGCTTTGATCCCTTACCAGGCAGTATTCAAGTGTTTGTAGAAAGTGGCTTAACGCCCGGTTACCAGGTTGCTCAGGACGTTGTTGCTTTCATCGACGAACTGGCGACGAATACATCACAGCTTGTGTATGTCGTTACTGATATGCCGACAGTCGTAGCAGATGATGTCGCAGCTATTGCTCTGATAACACAGGTCGCAGAAGGCGGTACAGCCAGTGTCGAAGGTGCTGCTATCAATGCCGACGATAATTCACGAATCAGTCCTGCCGGAACATACAGTAACGGTGCGACGAGTGTAGTGGCAGGCTCTGCCAGCAGTAATCCAGATACATCGGCGATGGAAACTGTATTCAATGATCCAGCGGGTGCGGCACCTGAAGATGTTGCTACTGATCTGAGTCAGGATGTTACCGGTAATGGGCAACATTCTGATACTGGTGTTTTTCAAGTGACATCACCGGTTAATCTAACGAAGTCGATGACGGTGATTGATACCCTGGGCGGCACTGATCCGCATCCCGGAGCGACCATCCGTTATCAGATCGATGTCGATGTTGTGGGTAACAGCGCCATCGACAACTTGCTTATCAGTGATCTAATACCTGCTGATACTACATACACCGATGATTCTATTCTGTTGAACGGTGTCGTGCAGACGGATGCTGACGATGCACCAACTGATTTTACACGCGCCATCGATATCCTTAGTAAACCTGTCGTCTCTATCGAAGTTGATCTGAGTCAGGGTGGCGCTGTGTCTGTAACTCCGGGTTCGACTAACACCATTATTTTTGAAGTAACAATTAATTGAGGTTAAAAATGAAAATATTAAAAGTAAATATATTACACAACTTTCTTTCAGTACTACTGATCTGTCTTACATCATTACTGGCGGTAGAGGCCAATGCTGAAGATGGCGCTGTTAGTTTTAGCAACAATGCTTTTAAGCAGGTGATATCAAAAAATAGTGATGGCACGGTCAAATATGATTATGTTGAACCCAAGCTGGTATTACCAGATGACGTCATTTTGTACGAGATCATATTTGAAAATATTACCCAGCAGGACATATCAAACATCGTGGTGAATAACCCGATAGCTAATAATTCAACCTATCGTGAAAGTTCAGCCAGTGGAGATTCGACAGAAATTACTTTTTCAGTCGATGGTGAAAATTTCTCAAGTGCAGAAACATTGACAGTTAAAGGTGCGGCCGGGGTAGCGATAAAAGCTAAACCAGAAAACTACACTGCGATTCGTTGGGTCTATAAAAAAACCTTAAAGCCGGGTGATAAAGGCAAGGTTACTTACAAGACCACGATCAAATAAATTTGAATTACTGATGTAAAACTTTATGCGAAGTCCGACTCGACAATCTGATGTTAGATCATGGCCCAATCCGTTTGGGCCAGTTGTCGTTTTAAGGCAAGGTAAAAATACCATGAATGAACAGTTAAGAAATTATGCAGGTAACCGAGATGGGCCGATTATCTTCCACATGCGTGACGGGCCCCCTAACGTTACAGGCCCGCCATGCGGAACTGGTCCACCGTTATTAAGTGGCTCAGGAC
>WTCC01000229.1 GCA_013138755.1 Gammaproteobacteria bacterium | reverse complement strand
TATCAGTAGAGATGACCTTGTTACGCCCACCATGTTTAGCAGCGTACATCCTGTGGTCAGCACTCATCAGGGTTTCCTGTATGGTATTAAATTCTTTGAAGTTAGCTATACCGATAGAAACGGTTGCGTGCAATGAAGGTGCGATATCACTAAAATTATAACTGGCTATCGTTTCACGTATACGCTCTGTTACTTTTTTCGAGTTTTCCATGTCGGTTTTAACTAACAGACAGACAAACTCCTCTCCCCCAAAACGTGCCGCATAATCAATTTCACGAATCGATGTTTTTAAGATATCAGCAAACTCCTTTAGCACGATATCACCCGTATGATGACCGAATTTGTCATTGATCATTTTAAAATGATCCAGATCACAGTAGCAGATGACAAAATCGGAATCATCACGCTCTGATAGCGCTTTTTGCTGGTTTAATTTTTCCATGAAATACCGGCGATTATATAAGCCGGTCAATTCATCAGTGGTCGCCAGTGTTTTATTTAACTCGAGGGCCTGTTGCAGTTCATCACGCTGGCTGATCGTTCTCGCACGTAGACGGTAAATTTCTGAACCAGTGAACAACATAACGACGATCGTGCTGACAAACGCTAAAAGTTGAAGTAGCTCTAGCTTGATGTCTATCCGTTCGGGTTCATAGACAAAGAGGTACAAAATTATCAGTATATAACCAAGGATAGCAAACAATGCAACGGACAAAAATTCTCGAAATCTTAATTTAATATAACCTAAGCTCAACATGCCAAAATAAGCCATTAATGCTAGCGCACGTGATTCGTTTAGCAGATAAGTGATGGTTAATAGAAATGATGTACTCCACACAATCTGCGCAACGGTAAGACTAGGATCTGAAAATTTTTTATTTAGACCTAAACGAAATGTTATGGTAAACAGTAAGATCCCTGTCCAGAAGAAGGAAAGGATATAACTAAAAGTAACTTCATCTGCGATGATTAAGTTATTGGAGTAAAAGAGCACACAGATCAGGGTGAAGACGACTAACGATAGCAACGCAACAAGATGCCTGAACATTCTCAATGCCTGTTTGGAATCAGAACTAAAAAGGATAGTACCCATGATTGATCAGCTTGCCACACCAAACAGACGATAAAAATTATTTCGTGATATCTCAGCGATATGTTCGACACTGGTATTTCTTATATCGGCCAGAGTTTCTGCTACATGATGCACGAATGCCGGTTGATTCTGTTTACCACGGTGTGGTATCGGCGCGAGATAGGGAGAATCCGTTTCGATCAACAGTTTATCATCGGGTATTGATTCGGCAACTTTTCTTAGGGCATCTGCATTTTTAAACGTTACGATACCTGATATCGAAATCATGAACCCCAGCTCCATCGCGTGTTCGGCAAACTCTTGTGTCTCGGTAAAGCAATGAATGACGCCACCACATTTTTCTGCATTTTCTTCCCGTAAGATATCCAGAGTATCGTTAGCCGCATCACGGGTATGTATTATTACCGGTTTATCGACTTTATTTGCAACTTGTATGTGTGCACGAAATCGTTCCTGCTGCCAGACAGGGTTACCTTTATGGTAATAATAATCCAGCCCCGTTTCACCGATGGCAACAACCTTATCATCGGTTGCCAGCTGGGTTAAATATTCGATGGAGAATTCATCTGTTTCGTCTGCCATAGGATGCATACCTGCAGACACGGAAATCGTTGGATAGGCTCTTACCTTTTCCAACATTTTAGGATATTCCTTAAGATTGATGGATACACATAACATATGCTCCACGCCGGCATCGAGCGTGTGCGTGATCAGATTATCAAACTTGTTATCAAATTCTGCCAGGTCGATACAGTCGAGATGGCAATGTGAATCAACTAACACCGCAACTCCGGATGGTAGGTATTTTATAACTGGTCGACGTGCTTATTGTTGCAACCTCTTCCAGAGGTGCACTACATCGTGTGGGTGATTCTTTCGGATTTTAGTGTGGCAGCAAGATGTGTTTCTATCTTACTACGAGTCGCACCTTTATCCTGAGGAGAAAATTGTACGCCGACACCATGAGCACGATTACTCTGTGCATCTTTCGGGGTCATCCAGATAATTTTTCCCGCTACCGGCAAGCGCTCACCATCATCCATCAATGATAAAAGCATAAATACTTCATCACCCAGAGTGTAGGTTTTGTTTGTTGGGATAAATAAACCGCCATTTTTAACAAATGGCATAAATGCAGCATAAAGCGATGATGTATCTTTGATGCTCAGCGATAACATCCCTGGACGTGCGGCTTGTTTACTCATGCGAAACCTCTTTTAAAGAGTTATAAGTTATCCCATGATAGTAGCAGGTTTTCCCATAATAACTGTTCATTGACCGCTATTGAGCCATGTAGCAGATTGAAGTTTAATTGATCTTGAAAGCGGAACAAGCGCTGTTTATTCACTTTTTTGGCTAATGCCTGTAATTTCGCGCGTTCATGCTCATTTGTAATTGCAATCTCAGGCCCACAGGATAATAAACGAGCCAGATCAGACACCCAGCTAAGCATTCCTTCCAGCGTGGAAGTTTTAGTGAATTGGGCTAATTTAACGGCATATTCCAAGGAATTTTTTCCAGAGACACTCGCCGTCATCGCCGCAGTAAGAACCTCTTGATGCTCAGTCTGGCTTAGCCTGTGCATCGCAGCTAACGGTGAGCCGTCAGCGTATTTTAATGCCTGTTTTAATTGATCAGCGGAAACGTCATTCTGCTGGTTAGCCTGTAGCCAACTGAGGGATATGTCTTCGTCAGGTGTCGAAAAACGCAATATCTGACAACGACTTCGTATCGTGACCGGCAGTCGGTTAGAACGCGAAGTTACCAGCAGGATCAATACATTCTGCCCCGGCTCCTCCAGTGTCTTCAGGAGACTGTTAGCCGCTGACAGGGTCAGATATTCAGCCTGTTCGATAATCGCCACACGATAACCGCCATACAGGCTAGTCTGATTTAATGTTTCACATAGGTCTCGAATATCGTCGATACGGATACTCATTACCGGATTTTTGCTCTTAGATTTAGCAGGAGCTTTTGGTGACAGGTAATGTAGATCAGGGTGCGTTTCTGCAGCGAGTAACCGACATGATTTACAGCGACCACAGGCCTGATGATCATCGGATGGACTCTGGCATAAAACCGCATTTGCCATAGCGACAGAAAAATCAGCTTTGCCTAAACCCTGGTTACCCAGTAATAACATACCGTGAGGCAAACGATCAGCTTCAAGTAACTGATGTATATGCTGCCATTGCTGTTGCTGCCATGGGTATATCATAAAATAATATTAACAGACTACCTGATCTATTATGTCGTGTTCGATCAGCTTGGCCAATATCTGCTTCTGCACCGCTTCCAATCTCAATGAGGCATCGATAAGACAGATGCGATGCGGATAATGATCCGCCAATTCGATATAACTTTTTCTGACGCGTTGAAAAAAGTCATCTTTTTCTTTTTCTATACGATCAGGCGCACTACGACTACCCGCTCTGGCACGGCCAACCTCAACAGGTGCATCCAAAATAATAGTCAGGTCTGGGCGCAGTTCACCCTGCACCCAATCTTCGAGCTCGCTGATCTTGTCGACATCAAGCTGGCGCCCTCCGCCCTGGTATGCATATGTCGCTTCAGTAAACCGATCACACAAGACTGTCTGGTTGTTGTTCAAAGCAGGCAGGATAACTTTGCTGAGATGTTCAGCTCTCGATGCAAACATCATCAACAGTTCAGCATCCGGGCTCATGTTCTCATCTGAGTGGCTCAATAATAAACCCCGCAGTGATTCCCCCAGGTTTGTGCCACCCGGCTCTCTCGTCACCACACAGGAATGCCCCGATGATTCCAGCAACTCTTTTATGAAACGAAGGTTACTGGTTTTACCAACTCCCTCTATGCCATCTAATGTTATAAATTTTCCCATGACGACCCTTAACGTTTATTGCGTTGGTATTTATCAACGGCTTTTTCATGATCTTTCAGATTTGTCGAGAAAACATGGCGTCCGCTACCATCACTGTATGCGACAAAATACAGGTAATCTGTCTTGTCAGGATGCAGCGTTGCGTGGATAGCCCCTCTACCGGGTAATGCTATCGGCGTTGGCGGAAGGCCATGTCGAGTATAGGTATTATACGGTGTGTCTTTTCTTAAGTCTTTAAAACGAATATTGCCATCGTAGTTTTCAATACCATAAATAACCGTCGGATCTGTTTGTAGTCTCATTTTTTTACGCAGACGATTAACAAACAAGCCGGCAATTAATGGACGTTCCTCAGCAACAGCACTCTCCTTTTCGACGATAGAAGCCATGATTAACGCTTCATAAGGTGTTTTGTATGGGAGGTCTTTCTCACGTTGCTGCCATTCCTCAGCCAATATTTCATCCATCGACAGATAAGCACGACGCAACAGCTCAAGATCAGTTACACCACGTGAGATATAGTAAGTATCAGGATAAAAGCGACCTTCAGGATGTTCGCCCGCATGGCCTAACAGTCTCATTATCTCATCGTCGTTAAGGTCTTTCGTTTCGATCGTGATGACTGGGTGACTATGTATAGTTGCCAGAACCTGACGAAAAGTAAAACCTTCTATCAATGCAATATCGTGTTGTACCACATCACCATCGACCATGTCTTCGAGCAGTTCAGCCAGAGTTGTACCGGGGCTGATGGTATATTCGCCAGCCTGTAAACTTGTTTCCTGTCGTTTTAATTTTCCCCAGATTAAAAAATAACGCTTCTCACTGAGCAGATCTTTTTCGATCAGCTGATTAGCCAATGTTCGGATAGACGAACCGCGAGAAAAAACGATCGTCTCGGTTTCAGATAACTGCATCTCTGCGTTCATCGTCGAATAGATTACAGACGCATAGTAAAAAAACACCAGCAGCAAGATACTGATGATTGCGAAAATGGCGGGTAATTTTCTACTAAATAATTTGTGCATGCTCTTCTATCGTGCCTAATAGATTACTGAACAGTAGTTTAGCAATACTATCTGACGGAAATTTATGGTCGGCGATGTTATTAACTACTTTCATACCTATCAGACTATTTGAGATAAAACATTCATCCATCGTAATAACTTCTTCCATGGTCAGATCGGTCACAGTCGTCGTTATTTTATTCTTACTGGCAACATCGATTATGACATCTCGCATTATACCGCTTACACCCGATTGCTTGAGACCAGGGGTTATCAACTGACCGTCTTTTACTACGAATAAATTGCTCATCGTTGCTTCGATTACATGGTGGTTAGCATTCAGCATTAAACCATCGATTATTTTATTATTTGTCGCGTTGGTTTGCCATTCATTTCTTGCTAATACATTTTCCAGACGATTAAGGTGTTTTATGCCTGCCAGGCCTTCGTTGATCGAGACCTGTTGCTCACAGATGAATAGATTACCAGAAAGCAAACGAGTAGCAGTAAGAGATGAATAGTCCGTGTCTATCGCTGACGCCATAACGATTCTAGTAAGACTGTTTCCTGCCTTAAACTGATAACCACGTTCGCCGGCACCACGCGAAATGATTATTTTTATAGCAAGAATAGTGTTTGCTGCTGTATCCTTGAGGATATTTTCAATATCATTTAACAATAACAATTCATCAGGGCAGACCATCTTTAGCTTGTCCGCTGAAGACTGAAGTCGTTGATAGTGCTGTTTCCAATAGAGCAACTTGCCGTTTTGATATAAGATTGTTTCAAACAAGCCATCACCGTAGTGAATCGCACGATCATTGATGTTTAGAAATTCAGCGGATATGCCGTTGATCAGTACCATGTTATTGGGTTTATTCATCGGTTAAAAATTTTCAATAGACCTTTCGCTTTGGCACGGGTTTCAGCCAGCTCTTTTTCCGCAATAGAATCGCTCACTATACCGCCACCGGCTCGAAATATTATCTCGTTGGGTCGGGTGTTTTTATCTCTGACCATGGTGCGTATCAATATATTAAAGTCCATACTGCCATCTGTATTAATGTAACCCAATGACCCGGTATACGCGCCTCTTGCTTCCTGCTCAAGTTCCGCCAGTATTTCCATACAACGCACCTTAGGACAGCCTGTGATTGTCCCACCCGGGAACACAGCTCGCAACACATCGATAGGTGATTTACCTTTTTCCAGCTCACCCCGAACGTTAGAGACGATATGATGCACATGTTCCCAACTCTCCAGGGCCATCAGTTCATTCACTTCTATCGTTCCCGGTCGACAGACGCGCCCCAGATCATTACGCTCCAGGTCGATAAGCATGATGTGTTCAGCTTGTTCCTTTGGATGTGACAGCAGTTCTTTCGCTAAGGCTTCATCATTCTGCTGATCACTATCCCTGGGGCGAGTACCTGCAATCGGTCGAGTTTCGACGATACCATCACGCAGAGAAACCAGGCGCTCAGGTGATGAGCTGATGATGGTAACACTGTCCAGACAGGCCATGGCGGCAAATGATGAAGGATTTTGTTTTGACAGCTTATCGAACAGAACGACATCATCGACATCATGTTTTAATGTCGCGGTCCATCGTCTCGATAAGTTTGCCTGAAAGATATCGCCGTCAAAAATATAACGTTTGATCTGCTCGACCTGTTGCAGATAATCTGAGGTTTCTGCTTCGTGCAATGATTCGAGCACTATACCGTTGTCATCTAATGGATCTACCTGTTTTGATTTCTCTAGTAAAGCCAGATAATCCTGTTCTAACTCGTCGAGCAAAAACTCAAAATTTGTCTCCGCGATAGCTAAATATTGTTTCTTACGTTTATCAAAAATAATTGCTGCCGGGCAACGCGCTGCTACAGCCAGTGGCTGACCTGTCGGTAATGGCGACAGTGACAAACGTGGTTCGACTTCTCCAGCCATCTCATAGGACAGGTATACAAACCAACCGCCTGTAAAAGGAATATCATTTGATTCAGATGAGACTTCACACTTATCGTGTTGGTACAATTTTTCCAGCGTGTTAAAAAAACCTGCCTGAGAATCTATGTCCGCGTTTAATGCACTTTCCTTGCTGGGATGACCGCCAGATAGTCTGAGTGTTTTATCAGCGTTAAGCGTTAGGACTTCTTGCGGACAGGCAATCAGGATATCGTACTGTGTATTGTGTTCTCTGGACGCGCTGCTGCTCAAAAGAAATGGGTAACGCTGGCAATCGTACTGATTGAACAGCAGCAGATCAAGGGGGGATTCAGCTGTTGGTAATAGCCGCGTTTTAAATGACACGGAAAGTCTCGGTTCTGGTTTATCTAAAAGCGGTTTATCTAAAAGCCGCTTATTTATTAACTATTCGATATAAATTGATCCGCAAAAATCGAATCAAAAATAATGCTTAACTTAACTTTTTAAAGATGAGCGTTCCGTTTGTACCACCAAATCCAAACGAGTTAGATAAGGCATAATCGATCTTCATCTCACGAGCGGTATTTGCAACGTAATCAAGATCACAACCTTCACCCGGGTTATCTAAGTTGATCGTCGGTGGAGCAACTTGATCTTTGATCGACATTATCGAAAAGACCGCCTCGATACCACCAGCCGCTCCTAACAGATGCCCTGTCATCGATTTTGTCGAACTAACTGCCACCGAGTTCGCATGGTTACCCATTGCATATTTCACTGCATGAGTTTCAGCCACGTCACCAGCTGGTGTCGAGGTGCCATGTGCATTAACATAATCGACCATTTCAGCATTGATGCCTGCATCTTTCATTGCAAGCTTCATACATTTGCCAGCGCCACTGCCATCTTGTAACGGCATCGTCATATGATAGGCATCACTGTTGTAACCAAAACCAGCCACTTCAGCATAGATTGTTGCGCCACGTGCTTTAGCATGTTCATATTCTTCTAACACGAGAACACCGGCACCATCACCAAGAACAAAACCGTCACGGTCTTTATCCCATGGGCGACTTGCAGCAGCCGGATCGTCGTTACGAGTTGATAATGCTCTAGCTGCTGCGAAACCGCCGATGCCCAACGGTGAAGATGCCATTTCTGCACCACCAGCAAACATGACATCAGCATCACCATAGGCGATTATTCTTGCCGATTCACCGATACTATGTGTACCTGTTGAGCAGGCTGTAACGATAGAGATATTAGGACCTTTCGCTCCATAACGTATGGAGAAATTACCTGAAATCATATTGATGATTGAACCAGGTACGAAGA
>WTCC01000042.1 GCA_013138755.1 Gammaproteobacteria bacterium | reverse complement strand
GGTCAAGACACTATTTCACCTTGTGGTATCAGTATTTCACGTGCGAAAATCATCCTTTCTTAAATCACAGACTAATTGATATGCCAGCACAAATTATAGACGGCAAAGCCATCGCAGCTGATGTTAGAGATCAGGTACGGTTAGACATCGAGCAACGTATTAATGCAGGCCAACGCGCACCAGGTCTAGCCGTCATTCTAGTGGGCACCAATCCTGCTTCTCAAGTCTATGTCAGAAAAAAACGTGAAGCATGTGATGAGGCTGGCCTAATTTCGAAGTCCTTTAATCTAAGCGAAGATACCGATCAGAAATCTCTACTCAACTTAATTGCTGAGTTAAATAATGACGCGACGATAGATGGCATCCTTGTCCAGTTACCGCTCCCCGAACATATCGATAGCACACTGATACTGGAAGCAATACACCCTGATAAAGACGTTGACGGCTTCCATCCATACAATATCGGCCGTCTGGCTCAACGCATGCCTACGTTACGCCCATGCACGCCACATGGCGTTGTTCATATGCTAGAAACGATTGGCGAAAAATTCAAAGGGCGTCATGCAGTAATCGTCGGCGCTTCAAATATTGTCGGACGCCCGATGAATCTGGAACTATTGTTAGCTGGCGCCACCGTTACTATCACCCATCGATTTACCAAAGATCTAGCCAAATATGTTGCCGATGCAGATATATTGGTAGTAGCCGTTGGCAAACCAGGGGTCGTTAAGGGTGAATGGGTAAAACCAGGAGCCACCGTTATTGACGTAGGCATTAATCGCTTATCTGATGGCAAACTTACCGGTGATGTAGATTTTGAGACATCTGCTGAACGTGCAGCCTGGATCACACCAGTACCTGGCGGTGTTGGCCCCATGACGGTCGCGATGCTATTAAGAAATACTTTGCAAGCCGCTAACCAACACGACAGATTACAGAAATAAGAATCCTGATCAGAAGTTCACCAGACCTTTTAATATCATATCAGTAAAACTAATAATTCCTATCACCTGCTTATTTTCGACGACCGGCGCACGCGACAACCCAAAGTTTTCAAAATAGCGAGCGCAGTAGCGTATATCCATATCAGGATCCACTGGCAGTAGCGGCTTTGCCATAATCTCATACACATTGACACGATCGGGCGAACGATCTTTCGCCAACACCAATTTTGCAATATCCGAAATCAAAACCATTCCGTATTCATCATTGTCATTTCTCTTATCAACGATCAACGCTTTAGTTTCGACATGCTTCATAGTACGTAATGCTTCCATCACTGTTACACGCCCATCGATAATATCAAAATCACTTTTCATTACTTCGCGAACACGTATAACTTTTCTCTCTGAGTTCATCATAATTCATCCTCCACAACGTCAACTAATCTCTCAATCTGATGCATCACACCGACTGCATCTTCAACATCGATCTGTATCGCAATTCCTGTCCCTGGCCGCTCTTCAAATTCACCGACCTCTGCTATTTTTTCCAGTATATGCCGACTCAGATGTTCTTCCACCAAAAACAACACCACATCTCTTTGTGTTTCCAGTGACAGACCAAAAAAGGTTTTCTTTTTAGCCAGGCCTTCACCGCGCGCATTGTTTATTACCGTTGCACCCGTCGCTCCAGCTTCTCTCGCCGCATTCATGACTGAATCCGTTTTAGAGTCTTCAACAAAAGAAATAATCAACTTAAAATGCATGTTGCACTCCTAAATTATTTATTAATATTTCGATATTATAGTTATTCATCTGAATTCTTTTTACCTGCATTAACTGCATAAAAAGCATCTTGTTCTGCTATTTTTTTTGTAGCCCGTTTATCTTTAAATTCGGACAATTGGGCATATGCCATCACCGATATAATTGGACACAAGCTGGCAAACGCGATTAAACCAAAACCATCGATCAATGGACTTCGACCCGGCACTGTCTCAGCAAGACCCAGGCCTAGCGCTGCCACTAAAGGTACTGTTACTGTTGAGGTCGTCACACCACCAGAATCATATGCCAGCGGCACGATTAACTTCGGTGAAAAAAATGTCTGTATCACAACGATGACATAACCGGTGATGATAAAATAGTGCATCGGCACACCGACCACGATCCGATAACTACCCAACGCCAAACCGAACGCCACACCTATCGCCACCGCTATACGCAAACCCCATACACCTATAGCACCACCTGAGACTTCATTAGCTTTCATCGCCACCGCTATCAACGCAGGCTCAGCAATAGTCGTACCCGCACCGATAGCGAAAGCAAATATATACACCCAATAATAATCCTGCCACTGCAATTCACCAACGGTAATGCGCACCGTCTGTAAAAATTCTGGATCAGTTAACTGCTCCGCCATGCTACGCCCAATGGGAAATAATGCCTGCTCGAGCCCAAGCAGAAAGAATGTAATGCCGATCAATACATACAACATTCCGATTAATACTTTTTTTAGATCTTTTACCCGCTTCCTGATCACCAGAAATTGAAAACCGAAAATAATGAGCGCTATCGGTAAGATATCAAAGAACGTTTCAAATAATAAACCGGGGAAATCCTGAATGAATTGCATTAAAAAATCATCCCATAACCCAATACAAAAATAATAGGAAATAAAGACGCAAACGCAATCAAGCCAAAACCATCAAGCATAGGATTTCGGCCACTTATAGATGAGGCAAGACCAATGCCCAGAGCAGTAACCAACGGCACTGTAATGGTTGACGTTGTCACACCACCCGAATCATAGGCAATGCCGATAATCTCATCCGGTGCAAACCCCGTCATCACGATCACCAATCCATAACCGATCATAATGATGTATTGGATTGACCAGTTTAATAAGATACGCAAGACACCCAACGCAATAGCAAACCCGACAGATAATGCGACTGTTAGTCGCAAGCCATCTGCGTAAGCTTCCATTGCTTGCTCCTTCATCTCGATCAAGCCTGCATCTGCCACAACCTTTGACGCTTCTTCTGCAATCGCAATCAAAGATGGCTCTGCAATGGTAGTGCCGAAGCCTAACGCAAAAGCAAAAGTTAACAGCCAAGGTGCACTACCTTTACTGGCAAACGCATGCGCCATTGATTCACCGATCGGAAACAATCCCTGCTCTAGTCCTAAGATAAAAAACGTCAACCCCAGCACAACAAATAACAGACCAACGAAAGTTTGCAATAAATGATCGGGGGTTTGCTGTAAAACAATAATCTGGAAGAAAGCAATCACAAGAACAATAGGCAACAAATCGCGCATACTGCTAAGTAGAGAATTAATAAAAAGCTGAAGCGAATGTTTCAAAGTTCTTCCTGATATGCTCTATTTAGCAATCTTAAAAAAATCACAGCTGTTTTCAAAAGCGGCTGTTATTAATTTCGCCTCATCCACTTCCATATATTTCGCTACGGATTTAGCAATATGTGGTAAGTAGCGTGGTTCATTACGATTTTTCTCTACCGGTTTTTGCGGAGCATCTCGCGGCAACAGATATGGTGCATCTGTTTCCAACATTATTCTATCTAAAGGAATGTGCTTTACCGCTCGCTGCAACGACTGACCCCGCCTTTCATCACAGATCCAGCCAGTTACACCAATATGCATATCCAGTAACACATATTCATTCACTTCTTCGATGTTACCAGTAAAGCAGTGCGCCACAATTTGATTTAAATCACTTCGACAACTTTTTATAATCGCAATAAAATCCTCATGAGCATCTCGCTGATGCAGAAACAACGGCTTCTGCGTATCTATTGCTATTTCCAGCTGAGCCTCAAAAGCATGTATCTGTTCGTTTCTAGTGGAATAATTACGATTAAAATCCAGACCACACTCACCGACTGCAACCACGCTTTCATGGCTTAACATGTCACGCAACTCACTATCTAAAGTGCTCGAATAATCACTAGCATGGTGCGGATGCAAGCCAACGGTGGCAAAACAAACGGATTCATATTGCTCAGCCAATAGAACAGCTTTTTCGCTATGTTCAACATTCGTCCCGGTAATAATTAGATGCTCTACGTTAACCTGTTGAGCCCTCGCAACAACCTGTGCGACATCTTTCTTAAAAGAATTACCCGTCAAATTCACACCGATATCAATATATTTTTCCATATCAGTTATCATATCAGGTCTAACAGCTATTCAAAGATAACGACCTAAGGTAATTCAAAATTTCTAATAAATCCTCCATCGCCGTCGTCTGCTATTCAAAACATCGTCAACAGCAGGCGAAAGAATTTTGTCACTCACACGCGCTGTCATTACTCAAAAAAAAGAATGACAACCATGAATTACAACTTATCTTTCATGATGACTTGATAGAGTTATATGATTTAGAGCTGGACACTACGATCTCTGTCGATTTCATAAAAGGTAATCTGGCACACCGCCAAGAATTTGGTGGCGGTCGCGGGCAAGCTATCGCAAAAGCTGTCGGTTTAAAATCAGGCAATACACCGACCATCCTCGATGCGACTGCAGGTCTTGCTGGCGATGCTTTTGTTTTAGCTTCACTCGGCTGCTCTGTAACACTTATAGAACGTTCACCAATTATTTTTACTCTGTTAGAAAACGCTGTCGAACGTGCATCACTCAATGAAAAGTTTACCCCCATATTGAATCAGGGTTTTCACCTCATCAATCAGGATGCCATTGACTATATATCGCATCAACTAGAAAAAAACACAGAACCACCGGACGTCATCTACATCGACCCCATGTATCCAGACAGAAAAAAATCTGCGCTAGTCAAAAAAGACATGCAGATCTTACAGAGACTGCACGATAAGGATGAAAAAACTTCAGAGCTATTAGAAACAGCTTTGCTATACGCTAAAAAACGCGTGGTAGTGAAACGCCCTACTCATGCTGAAACGCTTAATAACAGAAAACCTA
>WTCC01000226.1 GCA_013138755.1 Gammaproteobacteria bacterium | reverse complement strand
CCAGTGGCAGTCATCAGCGCGCTAACACCTTTGTCGTTAACAATATTGACTTCGGCATGTAATTCAATGAGCTTATTAAGAACATCAATATTGCCACCGTCTGCAGCTATCCATAGTGCTGTGCAGCCGCTGCGGTTTTTCGTAGTAATATCGGCACCGTTATCCAGCAGTAGATTGACCGCATCGATGCTGCCATTTCCGGCTGCCAGAATCAGCGGATTTGTACCTTGTTTGGTGACAAATTTAACATCAGCGCCATTGTTGATTAAGTATTCCATGCTTGCAAGATTACCCAGTCTGGAGGCATCGGCTAATGGGGAAAACCCAGAGTTCACATAAGCCTCATCGATATTTTCTGGTTTTGGCAACAGTTCTAAAAGTTCTTTGTTGTTTGTCTGTACTGCCAATATAAACGGTGTGCGTCCACGCTTATCTTTTACATTGGTATCGATATTTTTTTCTATTAATAATTTACTAACGTCGGTTAAACCCTTTTCGATAGCCATGTGTAATGCATTTTGCCCTGTATTTTTTGTCATAGCATTTACATTTGTACTACTTTCTATCAGTGATTTAGTCAGATCAATGTTGCTACCTAGAATTGCTTGCATTAGTAAGCTTTCGCCATTGGCGTTAACAATGTCTGCGTTAGCGCCTTTCTTAATCAAAAACTCATATAAATCGTTGTGTTTTTTACGCACTGCATAGCTGAGGGAAGAGTTGCCAGTTTTATCTGTGTGGTTTATATCAGCGCCATGAGCTAACAGTATTTGTATGCTGTCGAATGAGTTTTTATTCGCTGCGAGTACTAAAGCGGTGTGACCGTGTTTACTGACGCTATCGACTTTCGCCTTTTTAGAGATCAATAGAGTAACTATCGATGGTAGGTTTTTTTCTGCCGCATGAATTAATGGTGTTTTAGCGTAATTATCAACAGATTCAATATCGGCGCCTTCTTTGATAAGTAATTCAGCAATTGTTTTGTGCTTAGTAAATATAGCTCTTATTAATGGTGTGGCTTGATAGCTGTTTTTAATGTTGATATCTGCTTTGTGAGATAGCAGTAGTTGTGTAAGTTCTAGGTGACCACCCTCAGCAGCAAATGCAAGTGCTGATCTTTTTACGATATCCTGTGAATTAACATCAATGCCAGCATCTAAAAGAAGGGTTGCTATTTCAGTATTACCGTTCTCTGCAGCATGTAAAAGTGCAGCGCTTCCATCATCTTCTGATTTGTTTTTCAGAGCGCCATTTTTAATAAGTAATTTAGCGATATCTATATGATTGTGTTTTACTGAGAATGTAAGTGCCGAGGTTCCAGAGCCATTTTCTGCCTCAGTAATTCGGGGTCCTTTTTCAAGGATTTGTTTAACGATGCTAGTATAACCATCTCTTGAGGCATACATTAATGGCGATAAAGAGCCTTTGGTATAGTTGTTAACGTCCGCTCCTTTAGTGATTAAATACGTTGCAATCTGTGGTTTTTTGTTTTGTAAAGCACCGATAAGCGCTGTAAATTCGCGGCCATCAGCTAAATTAATAACTGCACCAGCAATCACTAACTCATCAATAATTTCCTGTGAACCTGCTTTTGCGGCTTCAACTAAAGGGGACATAGTGTCAACTTTATTTGTTTCTATGTTGACTTGTGGGTTTGCATGCGCACCATTGTTGAGTAGTAATTTACTTAACTCAAGGTTTCCTTTGCTTGCGGCATCGGCAAGCGGTGTTTTGAAGCGCAAGAAAGTGACATTAACGTTAGCACCATGTTGTATTAAAACTGAAACTGTTTCAATTTCCTGGCGTGTTGATGCGTACGCTAAAGGTGTAATACCCGATGGATCTGTGCTTTCTACGTCAGCATTGTGTTCGGCTAGTATGTTTACTACGCTGGCATGACCGTTTGCTGCGGCAAACATTAGTGCAGTACCTGATTTGTCAGTTTTGATATTTGGGTTAGCCCCTGCATCTAAAAGTATCTTGGTTACTTCGAGTTGGCCATATTGTGCGGCAGTCATCAGTGCAGTCATGCCCCTACGATCGATTATGTCTGGACTTGCACCGGCGTTTAAATATTTTTTAACATCTATAGCGTTTCCAGAAGACGCAGCAGTGGACATGTTACGTTCAGCCTGTTTTAACAGAACAGTTGAGCTGACTTCTTTTCCCTGATTATTTTTTTGATCCTCGCTGCAACCTGGGATAACTGTTAACGCAAGGAATGCAATGGTTAAATGTTGTAAATATTTCATAGTATTTTCTGTTTAAAATTATTTAGATTAATTGATTATATTGTATTTTTTAATTGTGTGATGGCACGCGAATAATTTGAACTATGTCCCTCAAGATTAAAAATGCGCGCACTGTGCAAGTGAAATCCCGCAGTAGGCAGAGATTTTTCGACAAAGTATTTTACTTTGAGTTATCTGATTTTTGTTTGTTAGTGTTTTTCTGTTGAGCAGCAGGGTTGTCTGAAGCGGCATCAGCAGTAACCGTTTCATCAAATTCCAGATCGAAAAATAAAATTGAACCTTCGCGATCAATCTCAACATTTATTTTTGTGGCAGTTTTTAATTTCGTCAAACTGTTAACTGCTTCTATGCTTTCTGCAAAACGTTGACCATTTGCGGCAACGATGATATCGCCTTCTTCAACACCGAGTGTATCGATCATTTTCTGTCCTGCTTCGCCAAGCACCTTAATGCTGAAACCATAGAAACCGCCATTTTTGTATACGGTATCAAAGCCAAATAATTTTATCAGATCCATTCCTTTGCGATTGACTAACAACTTACGGAAATCAGTGACGATTTTTTTCTGTTCTTGTTTTAGTTGCGTGGCTAAAAAGTGTTTATTGCTAAGAAATTCTGCGGGTAATTTCAATGTTTCGTAATTCCCGTTATGTAAGATTATGACTCTGTCGGAATAGACTTCTTCGAGTGTTGCTTGTCCGAAGATTGAGTCACTTACTGAAAAGTGGCGTTCTAGTTTTCTGGCGTTTTGTATCTGGGCAATGCCTTGTTTAGGGTCGTCGGTTGCTAGTACGCCTCTCAGGGTGAGGTTGAGCTTCGTCTGTTTGGCTTCACTGGTTTTATTAACCGCTTTGTTTTTTTCTGGTTCGCCGAACAAGTCGAGATTTTTTAGTGAAAATTGCTCAGGTGTTTTTGTTGTTTTTACGACTTGTGGGGCTTGAGTAATCTCTTTTTCCTCAAAAAACGGCAAAATATTAGCGAATGCCCACCATGAAAATAAGATTAAAAGCAGTGCGCTAGCAGCTTTCGGTGGCCAGGTGCTTTGAAGAAAACGTTGTATTTTCTGATTTATCGGCGACATGTTAACTGCTGAAAATATCTTAAAATTTTGGAATCGTTATTTAAAGTGATGTAACTGACTAATTATACTATAGAAAAGACTTATTTTTGCTCTTAAGGTTCAGGATTGTGCCTGTATATTTGTCAGGTTTATGTTTTTTTTATGTTCCGTATCATGCTGATTACACTAATTATATTTATTTTTATTTTGATTCGTGGTCTGAAACTAAATATTTACCGTTTTATAGAGAATAAAAGTTAGTGTAATTTGAGCTTTTTATTGACTTCAATTGCTAGATTCTTACTATTAGAGTCGGTGTGTGGTTATTTTAGTTGGGTGTGTGGCTGATGGGGGGTGCGCTATGTTACGAAGATTATTCTTTCTGTTTCCCGATGAGGAGCACGCGCAACGCGTTGTCGATCAATTAGCTACGCAAAAAATTTCTGAACATCGTATTCACGCCATCAAACTCAAGGGTGAATTTAAAACGTTACCTAAGGTGACTAAACGACAGATAAACGGTACTGCATTTCGCGCACAAAGTATCTTATGGAATTTAAATCTACTGATATTTGCCGCAGCCATGATTGCTTTCCTCATTACTCTGGTCAATGGAGAGCTGATCTGGATTATTTCTGCATTTGCCATTATGGTGGTGTCATTTTTTGCCGGTGAGCAGTTCGTTGTGCGTATTCCGGATGTGCATCTATCTGAATTTGCTGATGCATTATCACATGGTAAAATCTTATTGATGGTTGATGTGGCGAGCAATAGGGTGAATGAAATCGAAAATTTTGTTCATTACCGACATCCGGAAGCTGTTGTTGGTGGTGTGAGTCGGTCCATGGATGCATTTGGCATGTAGTTGATAATCAGCTATCGAATAGGGAGGTGATCTATGGCTGTTTCGATGACTTTGAAGGAATATCTCGATAATGCCGGTGTGCATTACGATTTAGTTGAGCATCCCTATGCCGTGACGAGTTTGCATATTGCAAACGAAGCTCATGTGTCAGGTGAGAATCTGGCAAAGGCGGTTGTGCTGAAAAATGGAGATGGTTACATCTTAGCTGTGGTTCCTGCGACACATCATGTCCAGTTGGGTAAGCTACGAAAGCATTTTAACCGTTATATCGTGCTGGCGTCTGAGCAGGATCTACACGCCTTGTTTCGTGATTGTAGTGTTGGTGCAATTCCCCCGATCGGAAAAGCGTATGGGATAGATGTTATATTTGATAACAGTCTATACGAACGTGGAGATGTTTATTTTGAGGCGGGTGATTACATGGACTTAATTCACGTCAGTGGTTCTGACTTTAGGGACTTAATGGGTAATGCTCGGCATGGTGAGATAAGCCAGCACATCTAAATTAACTATCCATATTGGCTGCTGGCACTCGATCCAGTTCTTAATCTTGTTATCTACGTAAATTATCAGTCATCGTTCAGTTCATTTGCTCAATTTCTGAGTTAAACCTGTGGTTCTTTGTAGAGCGCCGTTTTTTATGGTAAAAATAGTGCTGTTTGTTTGATTGGTTCCCCGTTGTTGTAAATGCTGGGCTCACTGTGCTTGCGCATGGTTTTGTATAAGAATTATTTGAATGGTTGAGAGCTTGTATGTGGAATAAATATTTCCCTTTTTTGAACTGGATACATGAATTAAAAGATCCGAAAATCCTGCGTGCTGACCTTGTGGCTGGATTGACGGTGGCGCTTGTATTGATTCCGCAATCGATGGCTTACGCCACTTTAGCTGGCCTGCCTGAGGTTTATGGTTTGTATATCGCTTTTGTGCCTGTGTTTGTGGCGGCACTCTGGGGGTCATCTCGGCAGTTGGGTACAGGACCTGTGGCGGTGGTGTCAACGATGACAGCAACCATGTTGACGCCGGTCGTCATTCCAATGCTTGGTGCTGACTACACACAGGAAGAGTACCTGGCGCTGTATATTCCTACTGCGATGTTTTTAACGCTGTTGGTGGGGCTGTTTCAATTTTCACTGGGTATGTTTCGTCTCGGTGCAGTCGTCAATTTTTTATCACACCCAGTTATTGTCGGGTTTACCAATGCAGCCGCATTATTTATTGGCCTAACACAGGTATCTAAAGTTTTTGGTGTCGAAATGCCGGGTGGTGCTAGCGATAATTTTCTGACGGTACGTATTCTTGGCGTGATAGAAAATTTGGGCGATACGCATATGGAAACTTTGTTTATGGGTATAGCCGCATTCGCTATCATGATCGGCATAAAAAAATATGCCCCTAAGATTCCCGGTGTTCTGGTTGCGGTCGTGAGTACGACCGTGGTCAGTTATATGATCGGCTTTGAGGAAATGGGTGGCAAGGTTGTTGGTACTATTCCGGAAGGTCTGCCGGGTTTTGTAGTGCCTGCGATTAGTTTTGAGGCATTTTCTGGCTTATTCATCAGTGCCATCATCATTGCCATGGTTGGCTTTATGGAGGCAATATCGATCGCTAAAGCCATGGCAGCCAAATCAAAAGATCGCATTGATCCTAACCAGGAGCTTATCGGTCAGGGTCTGGGTAATATCTGTGGTAGTTTCTTTCAGTCTTATCCAGCATCAGGTTCTTTTTCTCGTTCTGCAGTTAACTTCAATGCAGGGGCAAAAACAGGGTTTTCATCAGTGGTGACAGCAATTATTGTTGTTATTACTTTATTATTTCTGACACCGCTGCTGTATCATTTGCCGAAAGCGACACTTGCTGCAGTTGTTATCATGGCAGTGTTTGGTCTTATTAACTTCAAGGCAGTAAAACATATCTGGGTGGCAAATAAACACGATGGCATCGCTGCTATGGTTACTTTTGTCGCAACGATCGTTTCGGCACCTAAACTTGACCACGGTATTCTTATCGGAGCAACGCTTGCTATCGGTCTTTATCTGTACCGCACTATGCAGCCTCGGGTCGCAGTGTTAGGTCGTTACAAAGATGGCACATTACGTGATATCGAGATTAATGAAAATCTACCGACGGATGAGAATATCATTGCGGTGCGCTTTGATGGGTCATTGTATTTTGCCAATGTTTCATACTTTGAAGATGCAATGCTGAAAGCGGTTGCTACTTATCCAAAAGCTAAATTTTTATTGGTCGTTGGTGATGCCATTAACCAGATGGACGCCTCAGGCGAAGAAGTGCTGCATCATCTAGTCGAGCGTTTGCAGGACAGTGGTGTGACGATCGTATTTAGTGGTTTGAAACGTCAGATACTACAGGTGATGATGTCCACCGGCCTGTATGAGGTTATCGGCGAACAGAATATTTTTTCTAATGAAGATTATGCGTTAGATGAAATATATAAACGACTGGAATTAGACGCTACGGGTTCGGCATGCCCGATGAAGCGTATGCCGCAGTCCATCTAAACATTTTTACATCCGTTATATTCAGCTCTCGTTTCTCACGTACGCACCCGCTCGTGGTACAGAGAAACGAGATAAATCGCCATGCGATTACTATTATCTGATCCTTCTTTCCTCGCAGGCCTGATTTTGGCCATTGGTGATATATATTAGTCATTGCTAATTTGATACTATTCGCGCCTTTTACCATAGCCGTCATCTTTCGAGGTCAGTATGTTCCAGTTGGGGTGTCAAAATCGCGTCTGTTTTCAAAATGAAATCCTGTCCGGCCTAACCGTTGCATTGGCATTGGTTCCTGAGGCGGTGGCATTTGCTTTTGTCGCTGGGGTAGATCCTCTAGTGGGTTTGTATGCTGCCTTTATGGTTGGTTTGCTGGCTTCAATATTTGGCGGTCGCCCAGGGATGATCTCTGGCGCAACAGGCGCGATGGCAGTGGTCATGGTCGCTCTGGTCGCGCAGCATGGCGTTGAGTATCTTTTTGCTGCGGTCGTTCTGACAGGACTCATTCAAGTTGTCGCCGGGTTATTAAAACTTGGGAAATATATACGCATCGTGCCGCACCCTGTGATGTTGGGTTTTGTGAATGGTTTGGCCATTGTTATCTTTCTGGCACAGGTACCGCATTTTCAGATACCAGGAAGTAATGGTGAATGGTTAGCAGGGCAAGACATGATGGTGTTTGGTGGCCTTATCGCATTAACTATGTCTATTATTTATTTCTTGCCAAAACTAACCACTGCTTTTCCTTCATCACTGGCTGCGATTATCGTGGTTTCTTTGATAGTGATTGGCTTAGACGTTAATACCAATACAGTGGGTGATCTGGCATCGATCAAAGGCAGCTTTCCTTCGTTTCATCTTCCTGATGTGGCATTCAATTTAGAAACACTGAAAATTATTCTTCCTTATTCAATCATTCTTGCTGCGGTGGGTTTGATTGAGTCGTTATTAACCCTCAGTTTGATCGATGATATTACCGGTACCCGTGGTCGTGGAAATCGGGAATGCATCGGTCAGGGTATCGCTAATACGGTAACTGGTATGTTTGGTGGTATGGGTGGCTGCGCGATGATAGGGCAGAGCATGA
>WTCC01000092.1 GCA_013138755.1 Gammaproteobacteria bacterium | reverse complement strand
ACCAACAATGCTAACCACAGACTTATCGCTTCGCTTTGATCCGGCCTACGAGAAGATTTCAAAACGATTTCTCGCTAACCCGGAAGAATTCGAATTAGCCTTTGCTAAAGCCTGGTTCAAACTAACCCATCGCGATATGGGACCACGTGCCCGTTATATCGGCGCATGGGTACCTGACGAAACACTGATCTGGCAAGACCCAGTACCCGCTGTCGATCATGTCTTAATCAACAAAAATGACATTACGGATCTTAAGTCCAAAATTTTAGATTCTAAACTCAGTGTCGCTGAGATCGTAAGAACAGCCTGGGCTTCAGCATCTTCTTATCGTGGCACGGACATGCGTGGTGGCGCCAATGGTGCACGCCTGCGCCTTGCTCCACAAAAAGATTGGGCTGCAAACAACCCGGCTGAACTGAAGAAGACCCTTAAGACTCTTGAGAAAATTCAAAATGACTTCAATGATCGTCAATCGGGTAACAAAAAAGTCTCTCTTGCTGATCTAATTGTACTGGCGGGTGCGGCGGGTATTGAGAAAGCTGCTGATGATGCAGGTAGTAAAGTAACTGTTCCCTTTTTAGCTGGGCGCACTGATGCATCACAAGCACAGACCGACACAGCTTCCTTCGGTAAACTTGAATCTTCTGCTGATGGTTTTCGCAACTACTTCGATGACAGTAACAATCGTTCACCCGCTTACCTGTTAGTGGATAAAGCCAGTCTATTAACACTGAGCGTTCCCGAGATGACCGTTTTGGTTGGTGGCATGCGTGCATTAGGCGCAAACACTGACGGCTCTAATCACGGTGTATTGACCAGCAAACCAGGAACCTTAACTAACGACTTCTTCGTCAACCTGCTTGATATGAAGACCAAGTGGTCGAAGTCGTCACAATCGGATGGAATTTATGAGGGACATGATCGCAAGAGCAATAAGCTCAAATGGACTGCTACACCTGTCGATTTAGTGTTCGGTTCAAACTCTGAGCTGCGTGCCATCGCTGAAGTGTATGCATCTGACGATGCCAAACAGAAGTTCCTCGATGATTTCGTTAAGGCGTGGACTAAAGTGATGAGACTCGATCGTTTCGATCTAGATTCTTAACATAAAGACATTAAGCTATTCTCTTACGTAGCCTACATGTATAACATCTAAAAGCCTCTGCACACAGCAGGGGCTTTTTTGTTGCAAACACAAAAAAACATTCGATAGCTAATAACTATCACAACTATTAATTTAATTAATTTTATTAATATATAACTATTCGCTAATATATATTCATCGGTCAACAACAACCGAACACTAACAACCGAGGATATATTATGAATAACGCTCAAGACATCACTACCGCTACTATTGGACCACGCATGAACCAGGCTGCGCCAAATTTCGACGCGGTAACAACATACGGTAATAAAAAACTATCAGACTATCAAGGAAAATGGTTAGTACTATTTTCACACCCTGCTGATTTCACCCCTGTTTGTACAACAGAGTTTATGGCTTTCGCCAAAAGACAGGGTGAGTTCACTAATTTAAACACTGAATTACTTGGCCTTTCTATCGATAGCCATTATTCGCATCTTGCATGGGTTCGCAACATCAAAGAAAAATTTAATGTTGATGTTAACTTTCCAATCATTGCCGATCTGGATATGAAAGTAGCCAATGCTTACGGAATGATTCAGCCCGGAGCCAGCGATACTTCAGCTGTTCGTGCCACATTCATCATCGATGATAAAGGCATACTTCGTGCGATGGTATATTACCCAATGACCAATGGTCGTTCTATCGATGAGATATTACGTCTGGTAACCGCACTACAAACATCCGATGCTAACGGTATTGCGACTCCCGAAGGCTGGCAGCCAGGTGATAAAGTTATCGTACCGCCACCAGCAACTGCAGAAGCTGCTGAAGCTCGTATGAATGAAGGATATGAATGTACTGACTGGTATTTCTGCCAGAAGTCACTTTAAAGCTATAGCTCCTGACCCACTGATATACACAGGTCAGGAGCTATAAATTATAAGCGGAGGTTTTGCTAAAGTTAAATACACTATCACATCATCAATCTCGTAGAGCCAAGCAGCTAAGACGCACCTGGACCAGAGAAATCAAACCTTATCACTAACGAACAGACTGCAGCCCGAATAACTGCTGACGGATACTTCCAGGAAAAGGATGGAGATATTCCCAAAATGCGGCGAACTTTTTTATTAGCCGAGTGTCATCACTTAAATATGACTCTTCCTGAATTAAAGATTACCGTATACAGTGATTATATCTGTCCGTTTTGTTATGTCGGACACCATCGTTTACTGCGCTTACGCGACAACTACGATTTAAAGATAAACTGGTGCTTTCTCGAGATACACCCGGAAACTTCTGCTGAAGGTGAACCGATCGATTCACTAGATTACCCATCAGAGCAATGGCAAAAAATGTTAGATAACCTGGAGCGTATTGCGGCAGAGGAAAATATACCACTATCAACACTCAGTTTTATCACAAACTCAAAAGATGCATTATTATTATCTGAAGCAACCAAGCAATGTGGCCGCGAGACATTTTACGACCTGCATGAAAAATTGTTCAGCGCATACTTTGTAGACGGAAAAAACATCGGAGATAAAAGCGTACTCCAGGAAATAGCTGCATCCTGCGGTGTCGACGATAGCATCATTGAATCCTCATGGACAGATGCGATATACCCTCAGCGACTCCTCGAAAACTTTAACTCTGCCCGCAGACATGATGTTCAAAGCGTACCCAGCTTTGTTTTCGGTGAGCGGGTACTGACAGGTGTTGTAACTGAGGCTGTCTTTAGAGATGCAGCTGATGAACTAGTGAATAGTGAATAGTGAATAGTGAATAGTGAATAGTGAATAGTGAATAGTGAATAGTGAATAGTGAATAGTGAATAGTGAATAGTGAATAGTGAATTTTAAAATATTCATCTATGAAACAAAGTGCTGTTTATATTTTTAACTATTTATCTCCAGGGATGGAGTGTATGCTGAGAATCGCCGGGAGCGATTTCAGTGCACTATTAACTGCCCTCCAGCCCCAACATCGCATCCTTCAGATCATCATCTGCAGGCTCTTCGCCCAGCCAGACATCGAGCAGCCCAGCGTAAAAATCAGCACCTTCAATAACACCTTTTACCTTATCGTTAATTGTTATCCGCGTCCCTGACGTTGGAACATAATCAAGTATTATCACATCACCTTTTTTTAAATCAGGGAAATAATCAGTAAATGTCTGTATCCGTGCATTTAATTTTGCCAGTTGCTCATCAGAACTATTTTCTTCAAAACCTTCTCTCAATGCATTAGCCATTTTTTCACGGCTAACTTCTTCACGCACCATATGCATAATAATACGTTTAGGCCCTGTTAATGCCTGTACTGCATCACGTGAATTGACTCTAGCTTCTGTATAAAAACCAAGAATATAAACATCGAATATAAACTTGGTACGATAGCCCATACCGTTCAACGCCAGGGGTATATCTGTTCCACTGAGCGTCACACTGTCTGGCATGCTGACGCCATCCTGATCGCGTGCATTTACTGATGTCGTGAAAACAGCAAAACAAAAAATCATTAAACAGGAAGCATAAACACGCAAAATTGATTTTTTCTCTTTCATGGT
>WTCC01000071.1 GCA_013138755.1 Gammaproteobacteria bacterium | reverse complement strand
ATTGGTTCTCTGGAACCTCGTCCAAGAACACGTATGGCGTCTTCTCTAGTTCCGGTAGCAACCAGGTAATCTGCCACACTCTGGGCTCGTCTCAGCGATAATGCATCGTTATGACTGGCATCACCTGAAGTATCCGTGTGACCCACAACAAGTACTAAATAAGAATCCGTCAGTTCAGACCTGAGGTTGGTTCTATATTCTTCAATAACGGCTTTACCGCTGTCATTAAGTTCAGAACTATCAAATGCAAACATTGATGCGGCGGGAACTTCGATGTCCGTATATACTCCCGTGCCTTCGCCTACGGTCACCCTGGCAGGCGCACTGAGCGCTGCTGGGTCACTGGGTTCGTCATGCGCACAACCTGCCATGAAGATACTTGTTGATAGCAGACCAAGCAGACCGGTAAAAATTATCTTGTTTTTAATATTCATAATTAACCTCCGTTATTTGTATTAGTTTGTAATTTAGCATAATAACAACTGACTCAATACAGCAATATCCAATATACGACAATTTAACAGTCGCCATGCAAATATCTGAACAATAACAGACATTAAAACCAATGACCGTAACCGGCAAGAGAATCATAGATTTTCATTGCTTCATTAAGACTGCCTAAAACACTGCGGGAGCTATCCTGATGATGCTCTCCAATACAATGATGCCCGAGGCGTATGCTCATGGCGGTAAGTTTGCCGGACTTTTACCGTCCTCGGTTTTTCCGTTTCAGTCCTTGTCGTTTTGATCGAGAGAACATGATGAATAGCTACTTCGCACAACTTCGGTGCTTTACCTGGATTTTTTCGATAACTATGATTTATTCCAGTAATACCATCGCTGCAGATGACCATTGGCAGCACGAGGTTGCACTATACCTGGTCGGTGCATCTATCGATTGACAGGTTGCTGTGTGTAATGTCGAAGCGGATGTTGATATCGGCTTTGATGACATTCTTGATAATCTTGATTCAGGTCATTCGGTCGCCACGACCGCTTTCTTGTCTGGTCGGAATGGTGAGTCCAGTGCTGCCAGCACTGCAGGGTCTCGGTCGTAAGCGTCTTCATAAAAACGAACACCACCTTCCTCGTCGGGTTCCGCTGTCCAGTAGAGAAGGAATACGCGCAGCGGCTTAGTGAGGTGCACTGTTGTCGTCTTGCCGCCCTCAATCGTCCGATCGATAGCTTGCCGCGTCCATTTTGGCTGGTCTGCCAGAAGACGTTCCGCCAGGTCGAGTGGATTCTTCGTTCTTATGCAGCCGTGGGAGAAAGTGCGTTCAGAGCGATCAAAAAGCTGCCGGCCCGGTGTGTCATGCAGGTAGACGGAATGGGAATTAGGAAAAATGAACTTTACCTGACCGAGAGCATTTCGGGGGCCGGGTCTTTGTACCACGTTGTATGGAAAGTTGTTGGCGCTCACCTTGGCCCAGTCTACGCTGGCCAGATCCACTTTTCGCCCCGAGCGATCAACCAGATCAAAATTACGCGACGGCAGGTAGCCTGGATCCGCTTTCATTTTTGGTAGCATCTCTTTGCGGATGATGCTGCGCGGCACCGTCCACGTCGGATTGAACACAATGTATTTCATGTGCGCTGCGAAGATTGGTGTCTTGTGATACTTGGCGCCGACAATGGCTCGTGTTTCCCAGGTCGATGCTCTGTCCTCGAAATGCCGAACATAGAATCCGGCAATATTTACGTGCACGAAGTTTTCCGCCTCCGTGGCTTCTTCTCTGACCCAGCGGGCACGTTCCATATTAACCCTGATCTGGTCAACGCGCTGGGCTGCCGTGATGTTCATGATACGCAGGGTCTTTGGCCCAACGGCGCCATCCACATCTAGTGCGTAGTGTTTCTGGAAACGGCGCACCGATTGCTCCAGAGCGGCGTCGAACGCGTTTTCATTTGTGCTTGCCGCAGGCTTATCGCCAAATTCTGCGGCGAGTCGAGCCCGGACAGCGGCCACCCTGGGATCAATATCACCCGGCCTCAGGGTTGGTCCCGTGGGTACGGACGGCCAGCCACCTGCATTGGCAATCTGCCGGTAGCTTTCCAGTTGATCCTGCATGTGCTGGTAATACGGAAAAGAAGGCGCCAGGGACTTTAGAAGCTCAGCCAGGCTGCCGACAGACAATGCGTCCTGCAGAACATCCTCTGGTGCACGCTTCAGCAGCGGCCGTTTCAGATTCCACGAAGCCGTCAGCGCTGCAGGGTCGACCTTGCCGTAGACCAGCTGGTAAACATAGGCCACCATGCCATCCGTCAATAGCAGATCGAGATCGGTGCTGATCAGTGCGTCGTTCGGCTGTTTTGTTTTCTGTTCCCGCAGCAAGCGGATGGCTTCGACATGAAAATCATCCGGTGACAGTCCGTGCTGGCCGCTGGCTGCCAGGGCGTGCAAAACGGTCTCCACATTGGATGGATCGGTCCAGGCAAGCTCGAAGCGCCGGCCCTCGTAGAAGCGGGCAAGAAAATCCACCGCAATAAGCTGGGAGCCGGCAATCTCGAGTTCCCCACTGTCGTGGGCATTCTCAACCGTCTGGCGCAGAAGCTCTGGCGCAGATTGGCACCAGCCAGTGATGGGGGCTAAAGTCAATAACAGGATAACCCAGATCGCTTCCCTCGCGGACCAAGGCAGACGCCGTCGATGAGTTACTGAGATTCCATCGTTCATGCAAACTCCAGGTCTTGCATGATCGGATGATGATAGTTTGCATAGATGGATTTCATAGAAAACTCGTTTCTCGGGGATAGTATTAACTTACATTGTCATTATACACGGTACTGTCAACTTAACTCATCCCAGAACGCTCATGCTAAGCGGCCAATAGCGCCAGTTCAAAACAAGTCAAAAACGATTCACCACAGAGGCACAGAGGGCACAGAGGAAGAATTTTATTGTAAGCTGCGCCGGAGGCGCCGCTAACAATAAATCTTAAATGTTTTTCTCTGTGTCCTCTGTGCCTCTGTGGTGAAAAATGCTTTTAAAGTTTTTGACTGTACGCTATGGGTCGAAAATACCCTGTCAGAACTATTTTCTTAAGGTCTGCTTTGCAATTAATTCATCCTTGTAAGGCATTATGTCTCAATAGCTGTTATGTGGTGGATTGGAGCATTGAAACAAAAGTATAGAATGTCATCTATTTAAAACTCATGCTCATGTACAATAAATGCTGAAGACTTTGAATGATCGATAAAATTCTTTTCATCCTCTAGTAACGCAGCGCCTAATTTCTGCCCCTCTGGAGAGCTCA